>CAYLYV010000009.1:0-55655 GCA_964387655.1 uncultured Cypionkella sp.
TCTGGGGCCGCAGACGATTCTGACCTCGAACACCTCGTCGATCTCGATCACCCGGCTGGCCAGCCGGACGGATCGACCGGAGAAGTTCATGGGCTTTCACTTCATGAACCCGGTGCCGGTCATGAAACTGGTCGAGCTGATCCGGGGCATCGCGACGGATAAAGCGACCTACGATACCCTGCTGGCGGTGGTGGGGAAGCTGGGGAAAACGGCGGCTTCGGCGGAAGATTTCCCTGCCTTCATCGTCAACCGGATTTTGATGCCGATGATCAATGAGGCGGTTTATACGCTGTATGAGGGCGTGGGCTCGGTGAAGTCGATTGATGAGAGCTTGAAACTGGGGGCCAATCATCCGATGGGGCCGCTGGAACTGGCGGATTTCATCGGGCTGGATACCTGCCTTGCGATCATGAATGTGCTGCATGAGGGCTTGGGGGATACCAAATATCGGCCCTGTCCGCTGCTGTCGAAATATGTTGAGGCGGGCTGGTTGGGGCGGAAAACTCAGCGCGGGTTTTATGATTATCGCGGCGAGGTTCCGGTTCCGACCCGGTGAATGTCCACGCGTGGACACTTTATGAAATCGTTATAAATCAATATCATAGGATTTCCCGTTAACCATTTGTTAACGGATTGCAACAGCAGAATTGCTTACGGCTTCTTGCCCAAATCCAGCGTGTGCTGGCGCAACCAAGCGAGGAAACCGCGCGGGTTGCCATCCCATTTATCCAACTCTGACGCCGGGATCGGCGCCCCGATATAGGGGCGCTGCGGCTTGAACAAAGCGCGCTTGATCTCATAGAGCAGCAGACCCTGACGCAGCGTATCCGACAGCTTGTTGGCGATCAGGAAGGTGCGCGAATTCTGCCCGGTGAAGTGGATCGGCAGGATCGTCGCCCCCGAGCGTTGGATCATCTTATGGGTAAAGACGTTCCATTCCGACTCGATCGCCGGGCCAAAGAAGCCTTCTGACATCGCCACTTTGCCCGCCGGAAACACGATGATCACGCCGCCCGCTTTCAGATGCGCCATGGTCTCATTGCGCATCTCCAGCCCCAGTTGCCGGGCGTTTTCTTCATGCGGGAAGGGGACGGGAATCATGAACTCGGCCACTTCGGGGATGCCGGTCAGCAGGCTGCGGGTCAGAATCTTGAAATCTGGCCGCACGCGGTTGACCATTTCTGCCATGATCATGCCATCGACCAAGCCGTGCGGGTGGTTTGCCACCACAACGAGCGGCCCGGTCGGGGGAATCAGCGCGATTTCCTCGGGCGGGGTATCGATGCGGATGCCCATCTGCTTGATGGCTTTGGGCCAGAACGGCGAACCGAAGGGTGCGCCGGAGCGTTCAAAGTCGCGGATCAGGCGCAGCAAGGTGATCTTGGCCGTCAACCATTCAATCGTGCGAATCGCCCCGGCTTTGAACGGATTGCTGAAGGTGCCGGCATAGGACAGCCGCCGCATGTCATATTCGCGCTTACCGCTGGGCGGCGTCACGCTGACGGTCTCTGTCTGTGGCATGTCTGTCACGAAGCCTAAGCCTTCCCCGAACCGCGCTTCAGAACTCTTCCCCGAAGCGATTGGCCACCAGAGCCGCCAGAGCCTCGGCAAGCGCCGCAGCGGCTGGCCCACTGGTAGAGACCTCAATAGAGGTTCCGCGTGAGGCTGCCAACATCAAAAGCCCCATGATACTGTCGCCCGACACGGTCATACCGTCTTTGGTGACCTGTGCCGTTGCGTCAAATTCCTCAACCACTTCGACGAATTTCGCCGAAGCGCGGGCATGCAGGCCTTTTTCATTGACGATATGCAGGGTTTCTGCGGGCATTTTCTTAGGCCCCCCCGCCCAAATCCAAAGAATTGATGTATTTGCGGCCTGCTTCCAGCGCCGCCGCGACGGCCTCTGTCACCGGGAGTTCACGGGATTTTGCCAGTTTGATCAGCATCGGCAGGTTTGCGCCGTAGATGATGCGGCGTTCAGACGCCGCACAGGCCATCAGCGACAGGTTCGACGGCGAACCGCCAAACATATCGGTCACCATCACCACGCCCTGCCCCTGATCCACCGCATCGGCGGCCTCACAAATCTCGCGCTGTTTGGCACCCCGGTCGTGGTCATCCTCAATCGCAATCGCCCGCATGGAGGTCTGCGGACCAACCACGTGTTCGACGGCGGAAAGATATTCCCGCGCCAAGCCGCCATGTGCCACGATCACGATACCGATCACGCGTCTTACCTCAATCCCACGGCAGGTAAAGTTGCTGCCCTGCGTTCCAATTCACGATGCCGTTTTGACACCGGCCAGCCCGCTTCTGCAAGCACCTTGCCCAATTTTTCTGCAACTGCAACAGAGCGGTGTTGCCCACCGGTGCAGCCAAAGCCAATCGACAGATGCGCCTTACCCTCTGCAAGATGGGCTGGGAGGAGCATCAGAACAAGACCCTGCAACCTGAGGAAGAAATCAGCGAAACGCGGATCGGTCTCGATATAGGCTGCCACCGCCGAATCGCGGCCATCTTTGTCGCGCAGATCGGCCTGCCAATAGGGGTTCGACAGAAAGCGGCAGTCAAACACCATATCCAGCCCGCGCGGCAGCCCGCGCTTGTAGCTGAAGGATTGCACGGACACCGCCATATGTTCCGTTGCGTCACGGTCAAACCATTTGCCAATTTCCGCTTTCAGATCATGCGGTGACATCTCGGAAGTGTCGATCAGATGGTCGGCACGCACTTTCACTGGGGCCAGCAGATCGATCTCGCGCGCGATGCCCTCGGTTGGGGTTTCCATCGGGGCCAGCGGATGGCGGCGACGGGTTTGTGAATAGCGGCGGATCAGTTCACTCGGGTCGCAATCGAGATAGATCAGCTCTAACCCGACGCGGGGATCGCGGGTGAGGGTGTCGATCAGTTCGATCAGCGCGGTGGCGTTAAAATCGCGGTTGCGCACGTCCAGACCGAGGGCAATGGGGCGACCAAGACTGGGGCCGTCGATCAGGCGCGGCACGAGCGAGAGCGGCAGGTTGTCGATCACCTCAAAGCCCAGATCCTCCAGCGCGTGAATGGCCGTGGTTCGCCCCGCGCCCGAGGGGCCGGTGATCAGCACCAGCTGATGCTCTGGTCCGGGTTCGGTGGGCCCAGGTTCGGTTTGCCCAAGTTCGGTAAGTGGTGTCACGTCTGCCTCATTCCAGCCTTGCCCCCTTCAGATAGCACAAGACCGAAGCTGGAAAATGGTTGCTTTCTGCGCCAAGGACAAGGGGAAGCGACAGGCCCAGCAAAGATGTGATGCGTTTGGGCGGCAGACGGTGCGTCTCGGTTTGGTCAAGATCGACGACGAGGGTGATGGGGGCGCTGGGTTGGGGGGCGGAGTGGAGCAGGCCCACGCCGCGCGCTTCGATCATGCCGGAGAGCTGCGGCGGGCAAGTCGCGATAAGCTGTTGGTCTTGCAGGCTGATCTGGGTTTGATCATCAGCGATCAGATCAGCGCCATAGGCGATCAGTTGCAGCGCCAGCGCGGATTTGCCGCTGCCCGAAGCGCCGATGATCAGCACGCCACGCCCGTTCACCGCCACGCAACTGGCGTGCATCAGCAGGGGGCTCACACCGGCAGACCAACCACAAACCGCGCGCCGAGCGGGTCAGAGGTGGGATCGGCATTGGTGGGGCGGATGTTTTCAGCCCAGATCACGCCGCCATGCGCCTCGACAATTTGCTTGGAGATCGACAGGCCAAGGCCGGAGTTGTTGCCGAAATGCGTCGGCGGACGGTCGGAGTAAAAGCGTTTGAACACCTTGGTCAGCGCCTGTTCCGGGATGCCCGGCCCGGTGTCTTCGACCACGATCAGCACGCGGTTTTCCCGGCGGCGTGCCCAGACCCGCACCGCATCGCCATCGTCGCAGAACGACACGGCATTGGTGATCAGGTTGACGAAAACTTGTGCCAAGCGGCCTTCCAGCCCGTGGATCTTGATCGCTTCGGTGGGGAAATCGGTAATGAATTCAACGTTCTTCTCGCGCGCCTGATCGCCGAGATATTCGCTGAGGTTGGTGAGGGTTTTGACGAGGTTAAACTCCTCCTCCTCCTCTTTGACCAATTCGCTGTCGAGACGTGAGGCGTTGGAGATGTCCGACACCAACCGATCCAAGCGGCGGACATCATGCTCGATCACGTTCAACAGCTTTTCGCGGTGTTCTTCTTTCTTGACCATCCGCATCGAGCCGACAGCCGAGCGCAAGCTGGCGAGCGGGTTCTTGATCTCATGCGCCACATCGGCCGCGAACTGCTCATTGGCGTCAATGCGGTCATACAAAGCCGCCACCATGCCGCGCATCGCCACCGACAGGCGGCCAATTTCATCCGGACGGGCGGCGAGATCGGGGATGCGGACGCGACCGGGCGACATTTTGCGCGCATCGCGGTCACGGCCCAATTCGGCGGCTGCTGCCAAGTCAGACAACGGGTTGGCGATGGTCGAGGCCAGAACCAGTGATAGGCCAATCGACACGAGCAGGGCTATCACGAACATCTGCAGGATCTGTTCCCGCTCATAGCGCACCAGACGGTCAATCTCGCCTTCGGCCGAGGTCAGCACCACGGCACCGATGACCGCAGAGCCAAACCGCACCGGGCTTGCGACCGAGAACTGCGCGCCACCGTCAACGCCGCGCCCGGTGTTCACGGCGACATCGCCGGTCAGCGCGCGGCTATAGAGATCGCGCGCCATTGCCTCGCCATCAGCGGCGGAGGGAGGGCGGTGTCCCGCGCCCAAAAGGCCCGAGACGGCCTCCCAGATCCCATTGAGGAAATCGGTGATGATGGTCTGGCGGTTGTCGCGCAACGCATCCCCGGGGCGGGCCTGACCAATGCTGTGTGACACCAGCAGGCCTTTGGGATCAAACACAAAAACTTCAACCCCCGGCGCCACGGCCACACCAGACAGATTCGTCGGCAGAGTGCCATTGGCATTGGTTGCAACCGATTCCACCACGTTGGAAATCAACTGCGCCTCTGTCACCAAGGCCTTCTCGCGCTGCAACACCAGACTGTCGCGAAACGGGTTCATGAACAAAACGCCTGCGACCAAGATCACCAGCGCCATCAGGTTGAACACGATGATCTTGCGCGCCAAGGGCGAGCGGTTCAGCGACACAATCCCGCGCCGACCCCGCCCTTCCGACAACGCGCTGTCGGCCACGACCTCGGGCGAGACCCAGTCTTCGCCCAAAAGCAGCTCTCCCGCCTTTTTCGCCGGGGTTGCGTCTTTCATGGATATGTTTTGCGCCGCTGTCATGGCCTGGCGGTCACTCTTCGTTGTAGCGATAGCCAATGCCATACAGCGTCTCAATCGCCGCGAAATCGTCGTCGACCGAGCGCATTTTCTTGCGCAAGCGCTTGATATGGCTGTCGATGGTGCGGTCGTCGACATAGACCTGATCGTCGTACGCCACGTCCATCAACTGATCGCGGCTTTTTACGAAACCGGGGCGCTGTGCGAGGGCTTGCAACAACATGAACTCGGTCACGGTCAGCGAAACATCGTGCCCTTTCCAAGCCACCGAATGCCGCAGCGGGTCCATCCGCAGATGTCCCCGCTCCATGATCTTGGTTTCTTCGGTGACGGCGACTTCGCCCGTCGCAATCGCATCGTTACGGCGCAAAAGCGCGCGGATCCGTTCAACCAACAGCCGCTGGCTGAACGGCTTTTTAACGTAATCGTCAGCGCCCATCCGCAGCCCAAGCACCTCGTCAATCTCATCGTCTTTCGAGGTCAGGAAGATCACTGGCATGGTGGATTTCTGCCGCAGGCGCTGCAACAAATCCATGCCATCCATCCGGGGCATCTTGATGTCGAGCACCGCCATATCAGGCATCCGGCGGTTGAAAGCATCCAACGCAGACTGACCGTCGTTGAACGTTTCGACCTCAAACCCCTCAGCTTCCAGAGTCATAGAAACCGACGTCAGGATGTTCCTGTCGTCGTCTACAAGGGCGATCCTTGCCATGTTCGGGCTTCCCTATACTGCTCGGCTTGCCTAATTTGCTTGCCTGATTTTTGACACATATTCCGTTTTCCGCGCCGCGTTAGCAACTGCTAACTGCGAATCACCCATGGCTGGAGACTCCATCAGGCGCTAAATTTCCAAATGAATGACTAATATGACGCAGTTTTCCGATCGGCTCCATTTTGGTTGCGCTAACCCGAATTTGGTTGCGCTAACTGTGACCTCGCGTCCTATTCCGTGCAAAATCCGTATGTTATAGCAAAGGCACGAGGCCCAAATCTTGGGTTTTCGCAGAAATGCTCAAGCTTTGGGCATTACGGGTTGGAAACTATACCGCCTTACATTGGCGGGAACGGGAGCTTGCAGGATGACGAATGGACGCGTGAACCCATCGCAACGGTTGGAAGATCAAGGCATCAGCGGGCTCGGGCGCGTCTATTATAACTATATCGAGCCTGCATTGGTCGAAGCCGCCGTGTCGCGCGGTGAGGGCAAGTTGGGCAAGGGCGGGGCGTTTTTGTGCTCGACCGGGCAGTTTACCGGGCGTTCACCGAAGGATAAATTTGTGGTCCGCACCGCCGGGGTCGAGGAGTCGATCTGGTGGGAAAACAATGCCGCCATGGCCCCCGAGGCGTTTGATCGGCTGTATGCGGATATGTTGGCGCATATGCAGGGGCGCGAGTATTTCGTGCAGGATCTGTTTGGCGGGGCCGACCCGGTTTACCGCTTGGACGTGCGGATGGTGACGGAACTGGCCTGGCACGGGCTGTTCATCCGCCACATGCTGCGCCGGCCGGAACGCGCCGATCTGGATGCGTTTGTGCCGGAATGGACGGTGATCAACTGCCCGTCGTTCGAGGCTGATCCGGCCAAGCATGGCTGCCGGACCTCCACCGTGATCGCGCTGAATTTTGAGCGCAAGATGATCCTGATTGGCGGCACGGCCTATGCGGGCGAGAACAAGAAAGCCGTGTTCACGCTGCTGAACTATCTGCTGCCGGAAAAGGGTGTGATGACGATGCATGGCTCGGCCAACCATGCGATTGGCAATCCGGTGGATTCGGCGGTGTTCTTCGGGCTTTCCGGCACCGGCAAGACAACGCTTTCGGCGGACCCGTCGCGGATTCTGATCGGCGATGATGAACACGGCTGGTCGGATCGCGGCACCTTCAACTTTGAGGGCGGTTGCTATGCCAAGACCATCAACCTGTCGGCAGAAGCCGAGCCGGAAATTTACGGCACCACCTCGCGCTTTGGCACCGTGGTGGAGAATATGGTGTTTGACCCGGAAACGCTGGAGTTGGATTTCACCGACTCCAGCCTGACCGAGAATATGCGCTGCGCTTATCCGCTGGAGTATATCTCGAACGCGTCGGACACTGGGATGGGCGGGCATCCGAAGAATGTGATCATGTTGACCTGTGATGCCTATGGGGTGCTGCCGCCGATTGCACGGCTGACCCCGGCGCAGGCGATGTATCACTTCTTGTCTGGGTTCACCTCGAAAACGCCGGGGACGGAGCGGGGGATTGTGGAGCCGACACCGACCTTCTCGACCTGTTTCGGGGCACCCTTCATGCCGCGCAGGCCTGAGGTTTACGGTAAACTGTTGCAGGCGAAGATCGCGAAGTTTGGCGCATCTTGCTGGCTGGTGAACACCGGTTGGACCGGCGGCAAGTTTGGGCAGGGCAAGCGGATGCCGATCAAGGCGACGCGGGCACTGCTCACGGCGGCTTTGGATGGCTCGCTTTCGGCGGGCGAATTCCGCCGCGATCCGAACTTTGGCTTTGAGGTGCCGGTTTCGGTGCCGGGGGTTGATGCGACCTTGCTGGACCCGCGCGCGACTTGGGGCGACAAGGCGGCTTATGATGCGCAGGCGAAAAAGCTGGTGGGCATGTTTGCCGATAATTTCGCGCAATATGTGCCGTTTATCGACGCCGACGTGAAAGCGGCTGCGATTGGCTGAAACGGGATGGTCCCGAGTTGGGACCATTTTCGGGTGCTTTGATTTCAACGGCTTACGCAACATCGGTCAGGATCTGTTAAGCTTTGGCTTGCCGACAAAGGCTGGGGGTTTCACACCCCCAGACCCCCGTGGGATATTTAGCGACAGATGAAAAATTTTAGATAAAGTTTAGTGATTACAGGCCGACCGCCCGGCGCATCAGATTGAGGCCGGTCAGCACCAGCAGGATTTGTGTCCAGCGGCGGAACTTTGACTGATCGAGGCGGTCTTGGATGGCGACCCCGAGCGTTTGGCCGATCATCGCGGGCAGCACCAGTATGGCAGAGAAGGTCGTTGTGCTGGCGGTCAGCACGCCAGAATGCAGATGCGCTGCCAGCAAGACCGCAGCGCCGATCAGGAACACCACGCCTTGCACGCGGACGGTTTCCAGTTTGTCGGCTTTGATCGAGAGCAGGTAGACCAGCAAGGGCGGGCCCCAGACGCCGGACAGGCCACCGTATAGCCCGCCGATGGCCCCCAGAATCCATTCAGCGCGGGTTCGGTGTTCCAGCCGCAGGGCGAGGCCAACACCTGCCAGTTGCAGGGCGGCGAAGACGGTGATCGGCAGGCCCAGCAGCAGCAAGAACAGGTCTTGTGGGATAATACGGACGAATTGCGCCGAGATCACGATGAAGATCACGGTGGCAATCAGCATCCGGCGGTAGGTGATGACGGTGGCCCAAGCGGGGGCGAAGCCTTGGCGGAAGGCTTGGGTGAGGTTGGAGATCAGGGTGGGCAGGATCAAGCCTGCAAGGGCGGTTTCGGGTGGCAGAAAGCTGGAGAAGGCGGAGATCATGATCATCGGCATCGCAAAGCCGACAGCACCTTTGACGAAGCCCGCGAAACAGGTGATGGCCAGCGCTGCCGCGAAAGCCTGCGGCGTCAAGCCAGCCATAAGGTATTCCATGTAGCATTCTCCCTGTGTGCATTTACTAATGCAGGGTGCTGTGCTGTGCATCCTGAAAATCAGACGCGACACTTTCAGTCTTTTATGCGGCATATTGCGAATTAATATTGCGCTGCGGTTGCGAAGGGATTAGGCATTTCGCAGATGCAGCATGTGCGAGGGCGGGATGGCTTTGGATCAGAACTCTGGTGTTATGACCGATCTGTTGGGGCTGACCGCCGAGGCTTTGCCGGAGGTTGAGGCGCTGTTTGAGCGCGGGCGCGCGGCTTTGCGCGGGCTGGTGACGGTGGCGGGGAAGGTCTCGGCTGCCGCGATGGAACAGCATCAGTTTGCGGCGCACAGCTTGTCTTGGCTGGCGACTTACACCGAAGCTTTGCGGCAGTTGCGGGCTTGGGCCGGGCGGTTGGCTGACGACGGCAAGTTTGGCGAGATGGAGGGGTTGATCCTTCAGATCGGCTTTGGCGAATATCTCGCGCAAATCCATGGCGGGATTCCGATGTCGCAGGGCGAGATGGCGCGGCTGGGCGATCTGGGGATTTCTGCCGCCCCGGGCGCTGCTGCGGCCCTGTTGATGGCAGAAGGCAATAGCCCTGCGGCGCGGATGCGCTTGGTCGGCCTGATGCGCGACAACCACGGGCGGGCGACGTTTGGCGTCACCGGTCTGGATGACGAGTTGGAGATGATCCGCGATCAGTTCCGCCGTTTTGCGGATGAAAAGGTGGTGCCGTTCGCGCATAGTTGGCATCTGCGCGATGAATTGATCCCGATGGAGATCATCACGGCTTTGGCCGAGATGGGGGTGTTTGGGCTGACGATTCCCGAGGCATTCGGCGGCTTTGGGCTGTCAAAGGCCTCGATGGTGGTGGTCAGCGAGGAGTTGTCGCGCGGCTATATCGGGGTGGGGTCTTTGGGGACTCGGTCTGAGATTGCCGCCGAGTTGATCCTGTGCGGCGGCACAGAGGCGCAGAAGGCGCAGTGGTTGCCGAAGCTGGCCTCGGGCGAGATTTTGCCGACGGCGGTGTTTACCGAGCCGAACACCGGCAGCGATCTGGGATCGTTGCGCACGCGGGCGGTAGAGGGGCCGGAGGGCTGGGAGGTGACCGGGAATAAGACCTGGATCACCCATGCGGCGCGGACGCATGTGATGACCCTGTTGGCGCGGACGGACCCGGAGACCACGGATTATCGCGGCTTGTCGATGTTTTTGGCCGAAAAGACGCCGGGGACCGATGCCGCGCCGTTTCCGACGCCGGGGATGACCGGGGGCGAGATTGAGGTGCTCGGCTATCGCGGCATGAAGGAATATGAGCTGGCGTTTGATGGTTTTAAGGTATCGGCGGAGAACCTGTTGGGCGGGGTGCCGGGGCAAGGCTTCAAGCAGTTGATGCAGACGTTTGAATCGGCGCGGATTCAGACGGCGGCGCGGGCGATTGGGGTGGCGCAGAACGCTTTGGAAGTGGGGATGGCTTATGCCACGGACCGCAAGCAGTTCGGTAAAGCCCTGATCGAATTTCCGCGCGTGGCCGGGAAACTGGCGATGATGGCGGTCGAGGTGATGATCGCGCGGCAGTTGACCTATTACTCGGCGTGGCAGAAGGACCATGACAAGCGCTGCGATCTGGAGGCGGGGATGGCGAAGTTGCTGGGCGCGCGGGTGGCTTGGGCTTCGGCCGACAATGCGTTGCAGATCCACGGCGGCAACGGCTTTGCGCTGGAGTATCAGATTTCAAGGATCCTGTGTGATGCGCGGATTTTGAACATCTTTGAGGGCGCTGCGGAAATTCAGGCGCAGGTGATCGCGCGGCGATTGCTCGACTAGGGCCTGCCGCGTGACGGGCGCAGGATGCCCAAGCGCGGATGCAGGGTGCTGGCGATGACATAGGCAGCGCCAAAGGCAAGGCCCGAGGCGGCGAAGATGAAGTTCAGCGGCGCGACCCAGAGCACCAGCCACGCCATGCCCGGCGTGGCGATGCCGGAGACATCGCGGAAGCTGGAATAGACGGCGGCCATCTCGGCGCGCTCGGACGGTTTGACCGACATCATAAACGGCAGGCCGCCGGCAACGTCGAGCATGACGAGGCCGAAGGAGGCGAGGAACAGGCAGGCCACGGTGAGGCTGGGGGCGAAGGCAAGGATTGTGGCGGCGCAGAACAGCACGGCGCAATAGGCCAAGGCGCGGCGCAAAGCGACCCGGACCGAGCGTTTGCGCACCCATGCGGCCATGAACGGCGACAGCAGCAGGGTGGCGTTGGAGACCGACAGCATGAAGCCGCCAAGCTTGTCGCCCAGACCCGCCTCGATGCAGAATACCGGGACATAGACCACATAGACCCACCAGCCGCAGCTGCGGATCACCGCGAACAGCCATCCGGCGATCAGGCGCGGTTGGCGGAAGAAGCGGCCCAGATAGGCGAGCGGGTTGACGGCGGGGCCTTTGGCTTTGGTGATCTGCTTGCCGGAGCCCAAGCGCAGATACCAGAACACGCCGAACAGGATCACCGCAAACACGGCGGCCACGATAAACGGCAACGGCGCCCACAAAGCGCGCATGTAAACGCCGCTCATAGGGCCAATCGCCCAAGGCGCTGCGGCATAGACCATCTGCAGGCTTTGGGTGCGGCCGAGATCGGCGCGCGGCACATAATCCAGCACATAGGCGTTGAAGCAGACAAAGCAGGTGACGGTGGCCATCGACATGATCAGGATGCCCAGCTGCACCGACCACTGCGTGCCCAGCACGAACAGCACCATCGAGATCAGATAGAACACACAGCCCGCCGAATAGACCCAGCGGCGCGGCCAAATCTGCGTCAGGCGCGGCACCATCAGGCCCCAGAACAGGGTGATGATGCCTGCGGTCAGATACACCGTCGAGAGGTTCTGCGCCGAGCCGAAGGCGTCGTAAACCGCGATCGGAATCGTGGAAATCAACGTGCCGCGCACCGCAGCCTCTAACCCGGCAAGCAGGGCGAAATGCTGGAGTTTTGGGTTGGTGGAGTATTTCAACTCCAAAGACTGATACCGCAAAGCCATGCGGCTATATGGCTTTGATCGGGGGGCAAGGTCTGGCTTACGCGCGACGGCGGTTAGGCTGTCCGCGACTATTCTTCGTTTGGGGCTGCGTTTTTCGCCAAGATGGCTAAAAGTCGCGCCCGCGCTTCGGGCAGCGGTTTGCCGTTCAGCACAGGCTCCAGCGCGCGGTTCAGAAAATGCCCGGTCAGCGCAAGGCCTTGGGCGATCTCCACCGGGCTGGCGGGCCCCTGCCCCAGCAAAACTGGCGGTAAGGGCAACAGCCGCCCGGCCCAATCGCCCGCCGCATCGCGGTTCACCGCGCGGCCGGTTTTCGGGCTGACATAGGCGAGGTCTTCGCGACTGCCGCTGATGGCGCATTGGGAAAGGTCGAGCGCGAAGCCCAACTCCTCCAGCATTGCCAACTCCCAGCGCAGATAATCGGGTGGCCAGCCGGGGGTTTGCAGCGCATCCAGCAAGGTGATCGAGCGCGCGTAAAGCGCGGGATGCGGCTCGCGGTCGGGCAAGGCCGCGTGCAGCATGGCGCAGATCGCGTTCAACCCGGCAAGATTCAGACGATCCGCCAGCACCCCGGCGCGGCTGCGCAAAGGTTCGACCTTGAAACTGCCGATCTGTTCTGAAAGCCGCGCCTGCCAGACCACATCGACCTGCGACCCCGGCTGCAACACCGCCGCCATCCGGCGCGAGGCACCGCCGCGCACCACGCCCGCATGACGCCCATGCGCCGCCGTGAACACCTCGATGATCGCCGATGTCTCGCCATGCGGCCGCACCGAGATCACCGCCCCCTGATCGCGCCATTCCATCTGGGCAGTATCGACGCTGCGTCATGGCAGAGCAAGGCTTGCCACGCGCGCGTTTTGCGCCAAATTGCGCAGATGTTTGCCCGGCAGATCTTCACCCGACTAACCGCCTTTGCCCTTGCTATCCTCGGCCTCGCTGCGCTGCGGGCGCAGTTTGATGCGCTGACCGGAGTCACTTTGACGGTAGATCGGATCTGGGCGATGGCGGCTTACTTCACCATCCTGACCAATGCTTTACTGGTGCTGCACCTGCTGGCGATCACGAAGGGCTGGCAGATCGGGCCGCGCCGCGCGGGGGGGCTGATGGTGGCGATTGCCACGGTGGGCATCCTCTATCACGCGCTGCTCGCCAGCCAGTTTCCAACCGAGGGCTTGGGCTGGTGGGCCGATCTTGGCCTGCATACGCTGATGCCGCTGGGCTATGCGGCGTGGTGGCTGGGCTTTGCGCCCAAAGCGGTGCGCTGGCGCGATGTGCCGGAATGGCTGGTCTGGCCTGCGCTCTATGCCGCTTATGCGCTGATCCGGGGCGGTCTGACCGGGTTTTGGCCTTACAGCTTTCTCAATGTGGATGCACTGGGCTGGGCGCATGTGGCGCGCAACTTAGGCGCGCTGGTGCTGGCCTTGCTGCTGCTGAGCCTTGCGGTTGCAGCATTGGCCCGGATTGTTCACTCGGCCAAGCCCGGCTGGTCCAAAAGCGTGCGGCCCTGACGGTCTTCCAACTCGATCACCCAAAGATCAGGATCGCGGCTGCGCTGGCGGGATAGCAGGGCGTCGACTTCCGGCTCGGGACCATCAGCCAGAACCACCCAAGTACGGGCGTCGGCCAACAGATCAAACGAGCGTTGATACGCGCGGGCTTGGCCGTTCAGCAGCGCGACTTTGACGATCACCGCGCCCGCCGTCGGATCGCCCTTGGCGGTGACATAGACTGGAATTTCCGCCAAGCGCAGCCGGGTCAGATAGGCGGAAACCCAAAGATCAGAGGTGAGGCGCGCGCGCATCGTTGCTCTTTCTGAAATACTCCCCCCGGAGGGTGCGACCGATCAACAGGCGCGCGCTTTGGCACCTCGAAACCGAAATTTGTGGCAAATTTCGTGCCGGAATTCGTTACGAATTCCGCCCGCCTCACGCCTCGCCGTCTTTGAAATCCAGACCCATTTCAGAATAGCGCTCGGGTTCATCCTGCCAGTTTTCCCGCACTTTCACCTGCAAGAACAGATGCACGGTGCGGCCCAGAAATTCCGAGATATCAGCGCGGGCGGCTTGGCCGATGCTTTTGATCGTCTCGCCCTTGTTGCCCAGAACGATGCCTTTGTGGCCATCGCGGGAGACGTAGATGATCTGATCAATCCGGGTGCTGCCATCCGGTTTATCTTCCCATTTCTCGGTTTCCACGGTCAGTTGATACGGCAGTTCTTCGTGCAGACGCAAAGTCAGCTTCTCGCGGGTCATCTCGGAGGCAATCATCCGCATCGGCAGATCGGCGATCTGGTCTTCGGGGTAGAACCATGGGCCGTCGGGGATCTGCTCGCCCAGCCATTCGCGCAGGTCTTTGACGCCGTAGCCTTTTTCCGCCGAGATCATGAAGGTTTTCGCAAACGGGAAGGCTTCGTTCATCTTTTCGGCGAGGGCCAGCAGCACCTCGGCCTTGACCTTGTCGATCTTGTTGATCGCCAAAGCCACCGCCTGACCCTGCGGGACTTGGTCTTTCATGCGGTCGATGATGGTGGCGACACCTTCGGTCAGACCGCGGTTGGCCTCGATCAACAGCACGATCAGATCGGCGTCGGCAGCCCCGCCCCAGGCGGCTTTGACCATGGCGCGGTCCAAGCGGCGGCGGGGGCGGAACAGGCCGGGGGTGTCGACAAACACGATCTGCGCCACGCCCTCCATCGCGACGCCGCGAATCCGGGTGCGGGTGGTTTGCACTTTATGGGTCACGATGGACACTTTCGCGCCGACCATGCGGTTCAGCAGGGTGGATTTGCCGGCATTCGGTTCGCCGATCAGCGCCACAAAACCCGCGCGGGTGCCGGGCCCATCGGGCATCCGGCCAGTGAGTTTGCTGTCTTCAGTCATCAGAAGTCTCCATCCGGGCCAGAAGGGCGCGGGCTGCGGCTTGTTCGGCCACACGTTTCGATCCGGCGCGGGCAAGTTCAGCCTCGCCACTTTCCAGACGGACTTCAACGGTGAAGATCGGCTGGTGGTCTGGGCCGGTGCGGCCCTGTTCGGTGTAAATTGGCGGTGGCATGGCGCGGGCTTGCGCCCATTCTTGCAGCGCGGTTTTGGGGTCACGGGCGTCTTGCTCAACCGCGCCAATACGCGCACCCCACAGCCGCAGGATCAGCACGCGGGCGGCGTCAAAACCGCCATCTTGGTAAACGGCGGCAATCACCGCCTCCATCGCGTCCCCCAAAAGCGCCTCTTTGCGGCGGCCACCGGAGAGCATTTCCGAGCGGCCCAGTTTCAGCACATCGCCCAAGCCCACTTCACGGGCAACCTCGGCGCAGGCCTCTTTGCGCACAAGGGCATTGAAGCGGGGCGCAAGTTGGCCTTCGGAAGCCGCCATGTCGGCACCCAAAAGGGCTTCGGCCATCACAAGGCCCAAGACGCGATCGCCAAGGAATTCAAGGCGTTGGTTGTCGGGGCGGGTGGTGGA
Source organism: uncultured Cypionkella sp. (assembly GCA_964387655.1). Classification (GTDB taxonomy): domain Bacteria; phylum Pseudomonadota; class Alphaproteobacteria; order Rhodobacterales; family Rhodobacteraceae; genus Cypionkella. The sequence continues at coordinate 15,404 of CAYLYV010000009.1, forward strand.
GGAAATCGACGCGTGGGTGACCGCGCGCAGCAGCAGGTCTGGCTGGCGGAAGTTATGCCCAATCCGCGCCTCGAAGGCTTTGAGATCGGCTGCGAGCTTCACTCCACCGCCTTGAAGAAGCGGTCGGCGCGCCAGGTCCAGAAGAACAGCATTGAGGTGCCTGCCGAGGAGAAGATCACCCGGTCGGCGCGGCCGATCAGGTTTTCGGCGGGCACGAAGCCGACGCCGCCGACGGCTTGGGCGAACCGGCTGTCCTGAGAGTTGTCGCGGTTGTCGCCCATGAAGAAATACTCGCCTTCGGGCACGGTGAACACGTCGGTGTTGTCGGCGTAGCCATCATCTTCAATGTTCATCACGTCATGCACGACGCCGTTCGGCAGGGTTTCGCGGAAGCGTTCTTTCTGGCAGATCGCGCCGTCACCCACCGCGCCGTTGCTGCAACGTGGGCGGGATTTCATCGGGCCTTGCGGCTCCATCACTTCTTCAAAGGTGCCATCGGGCACTTGCGGGACCACCGCGCCGTTGATGTAGAGCACACCCTGCTTCATCTGAATCTTGTCGCCGGGCAGACCGATCAGGCGTTTGACGAAATCGGAGCCATTCACCGGATGGCGGAACACCACCACATCGCCGCGTTCCGGCTCGGAGGCGAAGATGCGGCCCGAGATCGGGCAGAGGCCGAAGGGGCAGGAGTATTTCGAATAGCCATAGGCCATCTTGTTGACGAAGACGAAATCGCCGACCAGCAATGTGTCTTTCATCGATTCCGAGGGAATCCAGAACGGTTGGAACAGCAGGGTGCGGAAAGCCCCTGCGATCAGCAGGGCATAGACGACAGTTTTGATCGTCTCGACAATGCCGCTCTCGTTTTTCGCCATGATGCCTGTATTCCTTGGTTTTGCCGCTACATGCGCGCCGGGGGCTGCGGAGTCAAGTTGGCGCGGGGCCGGGGCGGGCCTCGATCACGACGAAAGCCTGCGCCCAAGGGTGATCATCGGTCAAAGTCACGTGAATGATGGCGTGATGATCGGGCGGGGTCATTTGAGCGAGGCGTTCGGCGGCCCAGCCGGTGAGATGCATGATGGGCTGGCCGCTGCGCAGGTTGGATACCGCCATATCTTTCCAAGAGATGCCCATGCGCAGGCCGGTGCCGAGGGCTTTGGAACACGCCTCTTTCGCGGCCCAGCGTTTGGCATAGGTGGCGGCGATGGCGCGGGGGCGGGATTCGGCTTTCTTTTGCTCACGTTCGGTGAACACGCGGTTGCGGAAGCGGTCGCCGTAGCGGGCAAGCGTGGCCTCGATCCGTTCGATATTGGCGAGGTCTGAACCGATGCCGAGGATCATCGCCTATTCCAGTTGGGCGCTGATGGCCCCGGTGCTTTGGTTGATCGTGACGATCAGGGTTGCCGCGCCAAACTCGCCCGTATCGGGCAAATAGCGCTTTGCGGGAACGGAAATGGTCAGTCCCTTGGCGGGATCGTAGGTCGCGGCGGTGTCGGAGAGCGTCAGGCTGGCAAACCCGGTGGCCCCGTCCAGCGAGACGACGCGGCATTGACGGCCGCCGAGTTCGTCAAGCGGCGGCGACAGCACCAGCAAGTGAAAAGCGGCGGCGGCAGGCTCAACGGTGTCCATGACGGTCAAGCGCACGGCGCCATTGGCGAAAAGGCGGGTGCTGGATTCCCAAGGCTCGGCGATGTTCCAGGCATTGCTGCGGGCGTCATCGCAGGCCTGCACGGTTTCTGCGGCGGCGGTCTGGGCCAGAGCGCCCAAGAGCACTGCCCCCAGAACGGCGTTATGAGGCGTCGGTGTCATGCGGCCGCGCCCCGCGCCAGATCCATCAGGCGGCGCATTTCTGCGATGGCGGGGCCGAGGCCGCGATAGATCGCTTCGCCGATCAGGAAATGGCCGATGTTCAGTTCGATGATTTCCGGGATGGCAGCGATGGGGGTGACGTTGTCGTAGGTCAAGCCGTGGCCGGCGTGAACCTCCAAGCCGAGGCTGTGGGCGAAGGCCGCGCCTTTGCGCAGGGCGTCGAGTTCGGCTTCGGCTTCGGCGTGGTGGCCTTCGGCGTGCAGGTCGGAGTAGTGGCCGGTGTGGAGTTCAACCACGGCGGCACCGATGCGGGCGGAAGCCTCGATTTGCGCCGGAGCGTGGCCGATGAACATCGACACCCGGCAGCCCGCTTCGCGCAGCGGGGTGATGAACTGGGTCAGGCGGTTGGCGTCGGAGGCCACGTCAAGGCCGCCTTCGGTGGTGCGTTCGGCGCGGTTTTCTGGCACAAGGCAGACAGCATGCGGTTTCAGGCGCAGGATAATCTCGGCCATCTCGTCGGTGGCGGCACATTCGAAATTCAGCGGGATGCCGAGGCCTGCGGCAAGCGCCTCCATATCAGCGTCGCGGACATGGCGGCGGTCTTCGCGTAAGTGCGCGGTGATACCATCGGCCCCAGCGGCTTCGGCAAGCAGAGCGGCGCGCAGAGGGTCGGGCCAGACCGAGCCACGGGCGTTGCGCACGGTGGCGACGTGATCAATGTTGATGCCAAGCCGTTGCCGCGCCAAAAGTGCCATCGCCTTCGTCCTTCGTGGTTTTGATCAGATTACTGGTTGGCAGCTTACTGGGCACCTGCGTTGCTGTCATCTCCGGCAGCGCGGCTTTCGCTGTCTTTCTCGGCGCGGTGCAGCAGACGGTTTTTCGCCTCAGCGACCGCGATTTTCAGACGGTGGCGGCGTTCGCGCCGATCATCGGCCTTGGCGGCGCGGGCTTTTTGATAGGTCGTCACCAAAGGGATGGTCAGGTAATAGGCCACCGCCGAGATGAGGATACCGGGCAGCAAAGCGCCGATGAAATAGGGCACATAAATCTCATGCCAGAAGCGGATCAGGCCACCCCAATGCATCGTCGCCGGGGTAAAGATGGCGATGAAATTGCGCCACAGATCGCCACCGGCGGAACCGAAGGCGTCAATGATCGCGTCAAAGGTCAAATTGCCTTCCACCCCCATGATCCAGTGGCCCAAAGACATAGCAAACACCGCGAAAAACGGCGTGGTCAGCGGATTGGTGTTGAAGGTGCCGAGCAGGGCGGCAAACAGGTTGCCGCGCACCAAGCGGGCAGCTGCCCAAGGGGCGACGAATTGCAGGAATGGAAGTGGCAGGAATCCAACAAGAAACCCGGCGAAAATGCCGCGGGCGATGCGGTGGGGGTCATCCGGCAGGCGGCTCATCCGGTGGATGACGTAGCGGGTCGCGCGTTTGAATCCCCCCCTTGGGTAGATCATCTCGCGCATCCAAGCGAGCCATCCAAGCGGTTTGCCACGTTTGAAAACCATAGAGCGGCCCCGCTTCCTTCCTGCCCTAAGGCGTAGTCCTTGCCGGATATTCCGTTAAGGCTTGCGTGTCATATCACGATGCCGCGACACTTGTGCGACATCGGTTTCGGCCTCGAGTGCCGTCATCACCATGTGCAAGTGTTCCACGTCGCGCAAGTCCACGTCGATGATAAGTCTGTAAAAATCCGGTTTGCGTTCTGTAAACCGCAGATCGGATATGTTGGCTTTCTGCTCGCCAATCAAGGTGCAGATCCGCCCCAAAACGCCTTGGTCGTTGGATATGGCGACATCCAGCGCAACGGTGTTCACCGCCGCATGTCGGCCCGCGTGCCATTGCAGATCGACCCAGCGATTCGGCTGTTCTTCAAACTCCTCCAGCGCCGGGCAATCAATCGCGTGGATCAACAGACCTTGGCCGCGATAGGTTATGCCGACGATGCGCTCACCCGGCAAAGGCTGACAACACAGCGCGCGGCGGAAGGTCTGATCATCCGGCATACCGATCACGGCGCGGGCAGATTCAACCTCATCCGTGCCGCGTTGCACCAGTTCGGGGTAGAGGGTTTCAACGACTTTGCGGGCGGTGAGTTCGGCGGAACCGAGGGCGGCTAACAGTTCAGCCTCATCGGGCATGCCGAGCATTTTTGCCGCAGTGCGCAGGGCTTTGTCTGTGGCCTTTTTGCCAACATGTTCAAAGGCGGCGCGGGCGAGTTCTTGGCCAAGCCGGACAAAACGCCCGCGATCTTCTTCGCGCAGGGATTTGCGAATCGCGGCCTTGGCGCGGCCCGTGGTGACAATGTCGATCCACGAAGCTTGCGGGCGCTGGCCTTCTGCGGTGATGATCTCGACCGATTGGCCGTTCTTCAGCCGGGTCCAGAGCGGCACGCGGATGCCGTCGACCTTGGCCGACACACAGGAATTGCCGATGCGGGTGTGGATGGAATAGGCGTAATCCAGCGGCGTCGCTCCACGCGGCAGTTGCACCACATCGCCCTTGGGGGTGAAGCAGAACACTTGGTCGGAATACATTTCCAGTTTGACGTTTTCGAGAAATTCGTCGTGATCGCCCTCGTCCAGCCGTTCGGTCATCGAGGCGATCCATTTGGCGGGGTCAACCGCAAACGGGTTCTTGGCGCGCACGCCTTCACGGTAGGACCAGTGCGCAGCCACACCGGCCTCGTTGACTTCGTGCATCTCACGGGTGCGGATTTGCACTTCAACCCGCTTGCCATCGCGGCCCGATACCGTGGTGTGGATTGAGCGGTAGCCGTTGGATTTCGGCTGGCTGAGATAGTCTTTGAACCGACCGGGCACCGCGCGCCAGCGTTGGTGGATCACGCCCAAGATGCGGTAGCAATCGGCGACCGAGCCACAGATCACCCGGAAGCCGTAGATGTCGGACAGCCGCGAAAACGCCAGATCCTTTTCCTGCATCTTGCGCCAGATCGAATAGGGTTTTTTCGCCCGGCCATAGACATCGGCGTCGATCTGCACCTTTTCCAGCACGGCACGAATGTCGGCGGTGATCTGATGCACCACATCGCCCGATTCGCGTTGCAGGGTCAGGAAGCGGCGGATGATCGAATTGCGCGCCTCGGGGTTCAGCACGCGGAACGACAGGTCTTCCAGTTCCTCGCGCATCCATTGCATCCCCATGCGCCCGGCCAAGGGTGCATAGATTTCCATGGTCTCGCGGGCCTTTTGCGCCTGCTTTTCCGGCTTCATCGACTTGATGGTGCGCATGTTGTGCAGCCGGTCGGCCAGCTTGACCAGGATCACCCGCAGGTCTTTCGACATCGCCATGAACAGCTTGCGGAAGTTTTCCGCCTGCTGCGATTCGGTGTTGGACAGTTGCAGGTTGGTCAGCTTGGTGACGCCATCGACCAGCTCAGCCACTTCCTCGCCAAACAGCTTGGCGACCTCGGCATAGGTGGATTTGGTGTCTTCAATGGTATCGTGCAAAAGCGCCGTGATGATGGTGGCATCATCGAGTTGTTGCTCGGTCAGGATGGCGGCAACGGCGACGGGATGGGTGAAATACGGCTCACCCGATTTGCGCATCTGGCCTTCGTGCATGGCCGCGCCGTAAGCATAAGCCCGGCGGATCAGTTCAGAATTGCAGCGTGGATTGTAGTTTTTAACGAGGGCGATGAGGTCTTCAACGTCGATCATCACCGCCCCACAAGGCCAAATTCCGGCTTAAAGCTCGCCTTGGGCTTCCATCAGCGCGCGCAGCAGCTTTTCTTCCGACATATCATCTTGCATCGGGCGATCAATTTCACCCGACATCAGCAGAGCCATCTGATCTTCTTCCGGCTCGTCGACTTCGATCTGGGTCTGGTGACCTTCGATCATCCGCTCACGCAGGGCATCCGCCAGCTGGGTTTCCTCGGCGATTTCGCGCAAGGCCACCACCGGATTCTTATCGTTGTCACGATCCACCGTCGCGGCAGAGCCGGACTGGATTTCGCGCGCCCGATGGGCCGCAAGCAAGACAAGTTCGAACCGGTTCGGAACTTTATCGACGCAATCTTCAACCGTCACGCGGGCCATGAAAGACTCCAGTAGGGATGGGGGCTTTGAAGCGGTCTATTTAGGCGCGATGCAGCGGCTTGACAAGGGCATAATCAATCACCTGCCAGCGGGACGACTTCGGCGCGCTCTTTGGCCGGAAGCGCTGCCAGCATCTGCGCCACCGTCAGGCCGGTGACGGGATGCTGCCAATCGGGGGCGACATCGGCAAGCGGCACCAGAACGAAAGCGCGCTCGGCCAGACGCGGATGCGGCAGAATCAACTGATCCGGTGCAAGGCTCCGTTGGTCGTCTGGGAGAAGATTTTTCCATTTCAGATAGGTGGTGCGATCAGGCAGCACTGATTCGCCCAAGGCCAGCAGATCAATATCAAGGCTGCGCATCCCCCAACGCTGCAGGCGCTCGCGGCCAAATTTTGCCTCTACCGTATGCAAACAAGCTAATATGTCAGCCGCCGCCATGAAATGACGTAACGTAATAAGCGCTGCGGCGTTCACATAGTCCGGCCCTGCCCCGGCGGGGAAACATGGCGTTTGGTATAGGGTACTTAGCCGGGTCACGGGCAGCCCCACCCGGTCAAGTTCCGCTATAGCGGCAAGAATTGTTGACTTTGGCGACATCTCGCCGAAATTCAGGTTTGCGCCAAACGCAACCAGAGCGTGCTTTTCTGTGAACATGGTTGCTGCTATCCTCACGAGAGATTGGCTTGCTCGTCCTGCGACGACCCTGCTATTCAAAATTATTCGCCGCCGACCATCTACATTAGGTAGACCACTCACGATAGCGCGATAGGCGATTTGTTTTCGAGGGGAAGACTTATGTTTTACAAGGACGAACGGCTTGCGCTGTTCATTGATGGCTCGAACCTCTACGCGGCCGCCAAGGCGCTTGGGTTTGACATCGACTACAAGTTGCTGCGTCAAGAGTTCATGCGGCGTGGCAAGCTGCTGCGCGCGTTCTATTATACGGCTCTGCTGGAGAATGATGATTACTCGCCGATCCGCCCGCTGGTGGACTGGTTGAACTACAACGGCTTCACCATGGTGACCAAACCCGCCAAGGAATACACCGACAGCCAAGGCCGCCGCAAAGTCAAAGGCAACATGGACATCGAACTGACGGTCGATGCGATGGAGCTGGCACCGCGCGTCGATCATGTGGTGATCTTTTCGGGTGACGGCGATTTCCGCCCGCTGGTGGAAAGCTTGCAACGCCAAGGCGTGCGGGTTTCGGTGGTTTCGACCATCCGCAGCCAACCGCCGATGATTGCCGATGAATTGCGCCGTCAGGCCGACAACTTCATCGAATTGGACGAGTTGCGCGACGTGATCGGTCGCCCGCCGCGTGAGCCTCGGCTTGAGCGGGATGAAGTGGCGGTTGATGTGAAATAAGTGACGGAAGTTCCCCAGACTTCTGGTGTGGTTGATGAAAAGCCGGGGCAGGAAACTGCCTCGGCTTTCGTGTTGGATGCTGGATTGGGGGATTCTGCATCGGGCGTTTCTGCATCGGGGCCAAGCCGGGATTTTGATGGCGGGTTGTTGGGGCGTTGGACCTATAGGTTGGATGCGTCGGATGCGTTGGCCTATCTGCGGTTAAAGCGGGACTGGTCTGGCCGAGCGAAATGGGCGTTGGGTGCATGGTTTATCGCCGGCGGGGCTGTGTTTGGCCTGTTGCCGGATGGCATCAAGGGCGTTGAAGGGTCTTGGCGATCTTGGACGGTGTTTCTGGCCGTGATGGCGGTGCAATGGGCGCTGGTATTGCTGGGGCTAACCCTGAGGCAGCACTGGCAGGCGCGGCGGATGCTGTCAGTTCCGGTGCAGGCCGAGTTTGAGGAATGGGTAGATTGCGTCGCCGGGACGGACCTGTTCACGCTGGACTGTGCCTATCTTTCCCCCGAGCTGATCGGGCAGGTACTGGAAACCTCGACGCATCTGTTTGTGCTGAATTTTGACACCGCGATTGTGGTTCCGGTACGGGCGTTCACCGATAGGGCCGAAGCGGCGCGCATGGCGCAACATCTGCGCGATCTTGCAGCGGGGCCGTATTACTTTCAGCCGCAAGACTAGACGAGGCCCGCGTGGCAGCTTAGGTCTAGCCCAAACATGAGAAGCCCGATGACCCTGCCGCCCCCGATCCTGCCGCCGTTAACCCTCTACCTCGCCGCCCCGCGCGGCTTTTGCGCCGGTGTTGACCGGGCGATCAAGATTGTCGAACTCGCGCTGCAAAAATGGGGCGCGCCGGTCTATGTGCGGCATGAAATCGTGCACAACAAATTCGTCGTCGATGCCTTGCGGGCGCAGGGTGCGGTGTTTGTCGAGGAGTTGGACGATTGCCCGGTGGATCGCCCGGTGATTTTCTCGGCGCATGGCGTGCCGAAATCGGTACCTGCGGCGGCAGAGGCGCGCCGGATGATCGCGGTGGATGCCACCTGCCCCTTGGTGACGAAAGTGCATAACGAGGCGCAGCGACATTCCGAAGCGGGCCTGCAAATGGTGATGATCGGCCATCAGGGCCACCCGGAAACCATTGGCACGATGGGGCAACTCCCCGAAGGTGAGGTTCTGCTGGTGGAAACCGCCGAGGATGTGGCGGGCCTTGTGGTGCGCGATCCGACACGGCTGGCTTACATCACCCAAACCACCTTGTCGGTCGACGATACGGCGGGGATTGTGGCGGCCTTGCAGGCGCGGTTCCCGGCGATTGTCGGGCCGCATAAGGAAGATATCTGCTATGCCACCACCAACCGGCAAGCGGCGGTGAAGGCGATTGCCAGCAAGATCGACGCGCTGTTGGTGATTGGCGCGCCGAATTCGTCGAACTCGCGCAGGTTGGTGGAGGTCGGGCGTTCGGCGGGCTGCACTTATGCGCAACTGGTGCAGCGGGCGTCCGAGATTGACTGGCGCGCGCTGGAGGGTATTGCCTCGGTTGGCGTCACGGCAGGGGCTTCGGCGCCGGAAGTGCTGGTCAATGAGGTGATTGACGCCTTCCGTGCGCGGTTTGAGACGCGGGTGGAACTGGTTGAAACCGCACAAGAAACCATCGAATTCAAAGTGCCGCGCATCTTGCGGGAAAGTGTCTGATATGCCGGATTTGTTTGCCTATACCGACGGCGCTTGCTCTGGCAACCCCGGCCCCGGCGGCTGGGGCGTGTTGATGTTGGCGCGCGAAGACGGCAAAGTGGTGAAGGAACGCACGCTGTCGGGCGGCGAGCCGCATACCACCAACAACCGGATGGAACTGCTGGCGGCGATCTCGGCGCTGGAAGCTTTGACGCGGGTGTCAGAGCTGACGATTGTGACCGATTCTGCCTATGTGAAAAATGGCGTCACCGAGTGGATTCACGGCTGGAAGCGCAACGGCTGGAAGACCTCTGGCAAAGACCCGGTGAAAAATGTTGATCTTTGGCAACGGCTTGACGCAGCGCAGGCCAAGCACAAGGTGATCTGGCGCTGGATCAAGGGCCATGCCGGACATATCGAGAACGAGCGCGCCGATGAATTGGCGCGGGCGGGGATGGCCCCGTTCAAGCCGGTCAAACTGTAGCATGCTCTGCGGCTGACTTAAGGCCGCGCGCGGCTGGCTGCGTCAGATCCAGTCAAGATTGACCTTGCCCGCCGGATATTTCGCAGCCACCGTTTCCCGCAGGGCTTTGTAGCGCTCGCGTAGATCCTTGAACTTGCGCTCATGCGTCTCGGCCACCAGTGCGCGGATGTTTATGAACAAATCTTCACGATCAAGCGTTTCGAGAATGTCGAGTTCCGCGCCCTCAATATCCATCTTGATGAAAGCGATCTCGCCACGCGCCGCCACATGCGCGCGCACCAGCGTCGGGAAGTCGAGCAGCGTCACCTCCACCGCGTTTTCCGCATCAATCCGACGCCCGCCGTCCAGAATGGTGCTTTTCACCGAAGCGCCGTCAGGATTGTCGCCGAAATTATCCGCCCGCATCAGGCGAATGGTGCCCACCCCCACCCCTACAGCGGCATTGATCAAAGTGACGTTCGGGGTGTTTACGAATTTTTGTTCAAGAACCGAAAACGCATAGGGATCAGGCTCATAGGCCAGCACATCCGCTCCGGTAGCCGCCAGCACTGCCGTGACCACCCCCATATTGGCACCGCAATCCATCACCAGATCGCCGGGCCGCAACATCGCGGTGACCGCGGTGATATAACCTTCCGCCCAAGCCTTGCGCTGGTTGCGCTTCTGGCGGCGGATCAGTGCCTCAATCTCATCGGGGGTGGAGGGTAAGGGCTTGACCGCTTTGTCTTTTTTACCCTTCTTGACCTGCGGCTCCAGCGCCTGCTCCGGCTCGTTCATTCCTCCAACGCCTTGGACGCGTCGACGCCAATCTGCGCGCACATTCGCGCCGCGTAAGAGTTCGGCATCGGCGGGTTTTTGCGCCAATACGGCTTGGTGCCGTTGGTATAGAGGTGCACCGAAAGGGTATTGTCGGTGAAATGCCCCTCGACCCGACCGTAGGGGTCGTAGAACACGTCGTTCAACTGAAATGGCACCGGATAGAGGTAATCCGCGCTCAACGCCTTGTCGAAATCCCCGGTCTGCTGCGCGAAATAGGTGAAGGCCTGCGGGCCAAAGGCGGTGCGCTCGGCGTTATAAATCCGCACGGCTTGCGGCAGGCTGCTGTCCTGTTTTTCGATCCGCTTGCGCTGCTGTTTGTTGAACCAAGCCGGGGCAGCGGGCAGGTTTTCGTAGTAATCCAGCAACTGCTTGATCAGCTCTCCCTGCGGCGGAATATAGACAACGCCACAGTTCAACGCACCCCTGAAGCCATGACCTGCATAGATATTCTGCATCTCATCCGGGAAAGGCTTGTGGCAAAACGCATCACAATCAATCCAGACCGCATCGGTTTTCTCGATCATCTTGTAGCGAAACACGTTCGACAAAAAGCTTTCCGAGGTCTGCCGCACGATATCCATGTCAATTGCCATGATGTCGGTGGCGGGTTTGACGATGATGCCATCGGGCACGTTCGTCACTTTGTCGGTACAGTAAAGCGTGGTCGGATGGCCCTGTGCGACATGGCTGAGCAGACACAACTGGTTCAGATAATGCAGCTTTTCGCCAATCCAAAGCGAGGCGACGGGTCTGCGAACGGGGGTAGACATGGGTACTGCCTCGTTTGTTTCGTTTTGTGGAACAATGCCGCAGAGCCGCGAAGCTGTCCAGCGGTGGACATGGGTTAACTCGGGCCGTCTGGATCGGCTGGCGCGCCGAGCCGGAAACCGCGCGCGATACTGGCATCAAATCCGTAGTCCGGCACATAGCCAAGCGCAGCCAGCAGGGCCTCTACTTCCGGCAAACGCGCGTGATGCTGCTCCAACAGCCGCCCATAGAGAAAGATTTGCGCTGGGGCCGGCGTGGGCAACAGCGGCAGCAATTTTTGCAGCACCTCTGGGCTAAGTTGCGGGTCTGAAAGCAGCAAAGCATCCGGGCGCAGCGCCGTGATCAGCGCCAGCGCGCCCATCGCCGGATCAGAGCCAAGGCCTTGATCCAGCAAGATAAAGCGATTGTTGAAAGCGCGGTTGCTCAGCGCGCAAACCACACCCAGCATCTGCCGCAAAGCAGGGTTATCTTCTTGCAGATAGAGGCTCAGATCGGGCCTGATATTGGCGCAATGCCCGGCCAGAAAACCCGCGGCAGAACCAATCTCCAACACCTTGGCTTGCTCGGCCAAGACCTGCGGCATCCGGCGCGCAAGCCCGCGTTCAAACTTGCCAGATTGGATCAGAGCCCGCGCCGAATCCGTAAAAACACGCGGATCGGCTGGCAGTTTCATGCTGTGATTAGGGCACACTTCAGCGCGCGCATCTTGTGAAAGATCAATCGCGCCCGCCTGATACGACCCCATCGGCACCGCCTCAACCGGATCTTTTGGGATGGCCTGCCGTTCGGTTTTCGCCTTGGCACCGCGGCGTTTTTCCACGTCGGACATCAGGGCTGCGATCTTCTCTTTATCCCGCGCCTGCGGCGGTTTGGCGACGATCTGGGTGATCGGCACTTGCGAGGCTTTCGCAAGATCCGCGACAAGCTGATGATACGCCTCGGTCTGCCGTAACTCCGCCAAACGCCCTTCGGCGCGCGCAATCGCCGCGTGATGCAGGCGGTTCAGCACCGGGTCTTGCAGCAGTTGCGCGATGATCTCGTTGCGCTGTTCGGTATAGCGCAGCATGGTGTCATCGCGCACTTCGTTGCGGTCTTGCAAAGACCAATAGTCGGAATTGTACTTATCCGCCTTATTGTTCACATTGCCGCGCATCTTGCGAATGGCATAGCTGTCGACCGATTTCACCGCGTAATGGTTCAGTTGCACCCAGTCATACCCCACCGTGCGGGTGATCGAGCGCCAGCCGCGAAACTTGAAGTAATCCTCCATCTCACGGCCCGAGCCATTCAGCCATTTCACCTGATCAGGGAAGTCGGTGTCGTGCCATTTTGTCTTCATTTTCGGGCGGTGAATGCCCAGCTTCCACTTATGGGCGCTGAAGGTGAACAGCGTCTTCACCCCCCAGCCCTTGTTCCATGTTTGCGGCGCCGCCCATAGATATTGTTCTGTCACCGGCGCGCGCGACCACTCCACCACACCGCCCGAGCCAAAAATCCGCCAGGTCACCACGATGCCATTGGCACCCTGCGCTTTGGTCGCCGCAAGCAGACTATCCAAGGTGCCGTCGCCGTATCTGATCGACAGAAATTCATCCGCGTCAAACACCATCACCCAGTCGGATTGCTGCACAACGGGCTCGTCCTGCGCATAGTTCAACGCAGAAGGTTGCGGGCGGATGCCTTCGGGAATGTCGTTGCGACGATGGTGGCAAAGCCCCAATTCCTCCAGCCGGATCAGCATGTCATCAGTGCCATCCGAACAATCGTTCGTATAGACCACCAGATCAGAAAATCCCACCGCCAGATGGTGCGCAACCCATTCGATCACATAGGCGCCCTCGTCCTTCATCATCGAAACAGCGGTCACTTGGCCATGCGGGCTGTCATGGCGTTTCAGAGGGAAATCAACCGCGCCCCAGCGATCACTGGCCCCATTCGGTCGGCTCGCAAGCGGCATAAGGCCTTCTGGTTGTTTACCTTGTTTCGACGTCACGCCCTGCCCTGCCCCTACGCGGCGGGGCCTTTGGCCCGCCGCCCCTCCCCGCTTGCCGATCACCATAGGGCAAGCCGGAATCTGCCAGCAAGGCCAATGCAGAAAACTGCGCCGAGCTGTGTCTTAGCAGACAACTGTTTCCATTTTAGCGACGAAAATGGGAGAGTTTGCAGCAAGACTTGGCTCAAACGCGTGACTTTGCGGTGGGATGCAGCTTAATCTGCCGAAACCATCGCATTTCCACCCCAGAGCAGGTATATGACCCCAAAACTGACCGTGTTTTTCATCGTTGAGCCACCTGACTATGAGGTGATGGCCTGTTATCTTGCGGCGTCAGTGCGTGAACAGTTTGGCGATCAGGTCGCGCTGGTCGGCTATTGCCCGGATATTAAGCTTGATCAAGTCTCGCCGAATGTCAAAGAAGTGCTGCGTCGGATGGGCTGCGAAGTGCGCCCCTTCACGGTCGAGGGCCGATTTTCCCCCGCCTATCCGCATGGCAACAAAATCCTCGCCACGATGGAGCCGCGCGATACCGAGTTTTCGGCGTTTTTCGACAGCGACATTCTTTGTCTGCGCCCCAACCTGGTTGAGAACATTATCCGAGCGGAATCGGTTTCACTGACGCCCGCAGCTTCGATGAACTGGGGGAAAACTGACGATTGGAACCTGATCTATGCGGTTTGCGGCATGGAAATTCCAGAGGAGCGTATCAAATTGATGCGCCAATCCGGCGAGCGTCAACGCATACCGTATTTTAGTTCAGGTCTGTTCAGCTTTCCCGAACAACATCGCAGCCCGGATGGTCGCAGCTTTCCGCAGGTCTGGATGGACATCGCGCAAACCATCGACGCGCATCCCGACGTACCGGGAAAACGACCCTATCTCGACCAAATCTCGATGCCGCTCGCGATTCAACAATGCGGGTTGAAATGGAATATTTTGCCAGAAGAACAACACTTTATTTTAGGCGGGAAATTACGCGGGGATGCACTTCCTGAGAATCGTGAGATTTTCACGGTGCATTACCGCCAGTTGAAGGTCCTGAAGGAAACTGGATTAACCGCGACAAGTCGGAAGATGCTGAAGCGGCAAGCGGGGGTAAAGCGGATCGACAAAGCGGGGGAAGACCCAGACGATAACGAATAGCCATTCACGTTGAACTTGCAATTCGTGATGTTTAGGTCATATTGAGATCATGGCGCGCACAAAGCTGATATCTGACCGTGATGTTTTCCAGCAGGTTCTGACCCTGCTGCTGCAAAATGGCGAAAAGGCGGTCACGTTTTCAACGGTTTCTGCGGCAACGGGGCTTGCGCCAACCACTTTGGTGCAACGTTTTGGCAGCTGCAATGAGATGATTTTAAGCGCGATTGCTCAGGCTTGGCAGGAGTTGGACAACTTGGTTGAAGCCGCAAATTTGGACGCCGCAGCCTTGAACAAGGGGCTGCCGGGCCTGCTGAAATTGTTCGTCGGCCCAGTTGATCCGGGCGCATTGCTGACGCTGAGCTTGCGCGACCCGGCGCTGATCGGGCGTGCGAAAGCGTGGCGCGATAAGGTTGAACAAGCGATCGCGGCCCGTCTGGAGGTCAGCGCGAAGGCGAAAGAAACGGCAGCGCTGATCTTTGCGGCGTGGCAAGGTCGGATGCTGTGGGATGCAGGCGGTGGCAAGGGCTTTCGGCTGGGCGATGCGATCAAGCGGCTAGGGTAGCTATTTCGCGATATAGATTTTATAAAGCCATACCAGCACGATAGCACCAAGGATCGCTCCAACAAACCCTGCCAGCCAGCCAGTGATTATCATCAGACTGCGCAACAAAAACCCGCCGATCACTGCGCCTGCGATGCCAATCACCACCGTCGTTGGCACATCCGCATCAATACGCATCACTCGCGTCGCCAAAAAACCAGCTGCCGTTCCGAGGATCAGCAAGAACACCAAGCTCATACCCGCCTTCTTCGTCCATGACAGCTATATGGGGACGATTGGTGAAAATGGTATGGCCTGTTCCGCCGGAACCATCGCGCGGGCGATCTGCGCAAAATCCGCCCGGCTGCAGGCGACCAAACCGAAGCGAAACACCATGCCCCAACTCGGCTTGTTGCGCGTCAATTCCAGGTGATCAAGCAGTGGCCGAATGGGTTGGATTTTTGCGGCTGGTTGCCACTGCACGCCGCGTCGCCATGCCACAAAACCGCCGGGCATTTCATACGTATAGGGCATATCGCCCGTCACCCGACCGATCGCAGTGAAGGACATCAGGCTCTCGCCGCCATGAAATTTGGTTTTGGGGGAATAAATCACCACGCCATCAGCAGCGGCCATGCGTCGCAGCGGCGTCGATTTACCATGACAGGCCTGAACGATGCCCCAGTTCATACCATTTTCAGCATGATCAGCCGACGCTGTGACAATCCAGAATTTTTGTTCATGATTCATGTGAACCTCCCTGCTCGCCTCTGCATACGTCAAGGCTGCTGCCAGATTTGGGCAGGATCAGAGCAGGATCTCCGGCATTTTCAGCCCATTCAGGATATCGGCTGCCGACATGGGTCGTTTGCCCTCGCGCTGTGCCAGAGTGATTTCGACGGCACCATCGCCGCAAGCGATCCGCAATCCGTCCAGCACCCGCCCTGCTGCACCAGAACCCGTGGCCAGGCGCGAACGCAGCAGTTTGACCCGCTCGCCATTGATCTCACACCAAGCGCCGGGGAACGGGGACAGACCGCGAATCTGGCGATCCACCATTGCGGCGGGCATAGACCAATCGACGCGCGCCTCGGCCTTGTCGATCTTGGTCGCATATGTGACTCCTTGTTCGGATTGCGGGATGGCCTGCAGGGGCAAGTGATCAATCGTGGCTGTGATCAGTCTGGCTCCGATCATGGACAGCCGATCATGCAGGTCTGCCGTCGTATCCTCCACCCCGATTGCAGTGGCTTCGCGCGCAAGAACGGGGCCGGTATCAAGACCAGCCTCCATCTGCATGATGCAAACCCCGGTCTCAGTATCCCCCGCCATGATAGCCCGGTGAATCGGGGCAGCCCCGCGCCAGCGGGGCAGTAATGAGGCATGGATGTTCAGGCAACCCAGGCGTGGCTGATCAAGCACCGCCTGCGGCAGGATAAGACCATAGGCGACGACAACGGCGAGGTCGGCTTCCAAAGCAGCAAAGGCCTGTTGCGCCTCGGCAGAGCGCAGCGAAACGGGATGGAAGACCGGCAGGCCCAGGTCTTCGGCACATTGCTGCACGGGGCTGGCGCGATCAGCTTTTCCGCGTCCGGCTGGTCTTGGTGGTTGGCAATAGACCGCAATGATTTCATGGTGTTGGGAGAGCGCCTTTAAGATCGGCACCGAGAACTCCGGCGTTCCCATGAAAATGATTTTCATAGTCGTTTCCGCAGCTTTTCGGCCCGCGCGATCAGCATTTTGCGCTTCACTGTAGAGAGATGATCAAAGAACATTTTGCCCGCCAGATGGTCGATCTGATGCTGTACCGATGTCGCCCAAAGGTTGACGAAATCGCGGTCCTCCAGCTGATTTTCCGCATTGAGAAACCGCACGGTCACGGCGCGCGGGCGGCTTACCACGGCCGATACACCAGGCAGATTTGGCGAGGCTTCCTCATGTTCACGAAACTGACCGGAGGCGTGCAAAATCTGCGGGTTGGCCATCAGAATGGCCTGACCACGCTGCTCGGAACAATCCACGACAGCCAAACTTTGCGCGATGCCAATCTGGACCGCAGCCAGTCCGTAGCCGGGCATCGCATCCATCGTGTCCACCATGTCGGCCCAGATCGCGCGAACCTCATCGGTGATCTCGGCGACCGGATTAGCGGGCGTGCGCAGACAGGGATGCGGGTAAGGCAGGCAAGTTCTGACCGTCATGTCAGCGCACTTTCGGCTAGGGCGCGGGCGGCGGGGTCAAGGCGATCCAGCGTCAATACACCGTTCAGATGGTCAAACTCGTGCTGCGCGCAGATCGCGGCAAATCCTGTGAATGTTTCTTCACAAACAGAACCGTCAAGATCCACCCAGCGCATCCGCGCTGAGGTTGCTCGTGAAACTTGGCTGGTGATGCCCGGCAAAGATAGGCAGCCCTCGGGCCCAATCGCAGTTTCCGCCGACATCCACAGAACTTCCGGGTTGATCAGAACGCGCGGGGCGTAGGTGCCCTCTTTCCAAGTGCAATCCATCACGAAAAGCCGCAACAGAACTCCGACCTGCGGCGCCGCCAGCCCACGACCGGGCGCGGCATACATGGTCTCCAGCATATCTGCAGCCAAAGTCGAAACATCGCCGCTAATTTCTGAACAAACAGTCGTTAACCGTGGATCTGGCCAACGGAGGATCGGCAAGACCGCCATCAGTAGTCCGAACCTGTCCGCGCGCGTTCCCGTTTCAGCTTTTCCATCTTGCGGGTGATCATCTGCCGCTTCAGGGGGCCAAGATAGTCGATGAACAGTTTGCCATTCAGGTGATCAATTTCGTGCTGCACACAGGTCGCCCACAACCCGGTGAACAAGCGTTCCTGTGGGACGCCATCAAGATCCATCCAGCCGACTTTCACCGAACTCGGCCGCTTCACCTCGGCATATTGGTCAGGGATCGAAAGGCACCCCTCCTCATAACTGCCAAGGTCTTCCGACGACCACAAAACCTGCGGATTCAGCAGCGCCATCGGCTCGGGCGGGCCGTCTTTGATGCAATCCATCACGATCAGGCGCTTCATCACGCCGATCTGCGGCGCGGCCAAGCCGATTCCGGGCGCCTCATACATGGTTTCAAACATGTCCGACGCCAGCGCAGAAATCTCGGCACTCACCGCTGCGATCGGCTCGCAGGGCTTCTTCAGACGCGGATCGGGATGGATCAGGATATCGCGGATCATCTTTGGGATTTACGGCGCGGGGGCAAATCGTGCAAGAGGGCGGTGGGGATTCATTGAAAATGGGCCCCAAGCATAAGCAGTGGTCGTTTTTCCCGATAAATCTCTCATATAAGGTATATATTTCTGATTTATTACTGTAAGTAGGGATGATTTTCCGATTAGTTTGATTTATCTAGAACGAAATACCGGAGCACAACAGGATAGCCATGATGTTCGACACGCCAATCAATCGCTTTGGAACTCATTCTGTCAAATGGGATTCGATGGAGGCCTTTTACGGCGTGCCGGCCCAAGACGGGATCGCCATGTGGGTGGCCGATATGGATTTCCGCCCGCCGGCCTGCGTGCAAACGGCCCTCGAAGGCATGATGGCGCATGGCGTCTATGGATATTACGGCGATGATGCCGCCTATCTGGATGCGATTCGCTGGTGGATGCAGACCCGGCACGGCTGGTCGGTGGAACGCGAGCAGATTTTCACCACGCATGGATTGGTCAACGGCACGTCAATGTGCGTTGACGCGTTTACCAAACCGGGCGACGGCGTGGTGCTATTCACCCCGATCTATCACGCCTTCGCGCGGGTGATCAAAGCGGCAGGTCGGCAAGTGGTTGAGTGCAAGCTCGCCAATGTGAACGGGCGTTACGAAATGAACTTCGACGCTTGGGATGCCCAGATGACCGGCACTGAAACCATGCTGATCCTGTGCTCGCCGCACAATCCGGGCGGGCGGGTCTGGACTTTGGCCGAATTGCAGGGCGTGGCAGATTTCTGCACGCGCCACAATCTGTTGTTGGTCTCGGATGAGATTCACCATGATCTTGTGATGCCGGGGCAGAAGCATACGGTGATGACAGCGATACCGGGGATTTCCGAACGGTTGGTCATGATGACGGCCACCACCAAGACCTTCAACATCGCAGGCGCGCATTCTGGCAATGTCATCATCGCCGACCCCAAACTGCGCGCACGCTTTGCCGAGCGGATGAATGCGATGGGGATCTCACCAAACTCATTTGGGATGTTCATGGCGACGGCCGCCTACTCACCCGAAGGGGCGGCTTGGGTGGACGAACTTTGTGCTTACCTTGACGGCAATGCCAAGATTTTCAACGCGGGCATTAACCAGATTCCCGGTCTGAACTCGATGCCGCTGGAGGCCACCTATCTGGCTTGGGTGGATTTTGCAGGCACCGGCATGGCGCAATCAGAGTTCATTGAGCGGGTGCAAAAACAGGCGAAAATCGCCAGCAACCACGGCACGCCGTTTGGTGCTGGCGGTGAATCGTTCCTGCGCTTTAACCTTGCCACCCCGCGCGCGGTGGTGGTTGAGGCGGTGCAGCGGTTACAGGCGGCCTTTGCCGATCTGCAATAACGGGATCATCACGCAAAATGGTGTGGCGGTCGCGCCACACCCAAACTCAGGCTCTGGGCAACAGCGCCACCGGAGCATTTTCGTCGCGATAATAATCCAGCGGAGCACGGTCAGACACCAAGGTCATCCGCTTGAAATCGCAGATTAAATCGCCATTCTCGACCAGCGAGGCCACGATCAGGCACTGGAAAATATGCCGCGAGCCATCGTAGACATCGACCAGACCGCGTAGATGCGGGGTCAGGGCGGCATCCAAGGCGAAACCGTCATGCCAACACCGGATCACCGGGAACACCGCCTCACCCACCTGCACGCGCAGGCGTGATTTCCGGGCAAACTCGCGTTTGCGGGCTGCATCCAACCCATCCCGAATATCCTGCGGCAAAAACTCCAGCATCATCGCCTCCATCACTGCTGTTAAGATTGCCTGCGAACTGTTTAATTTTGTGACACGCCGAGAACGCGATGTAGAAATGCCCCGCTTACGTTGCGAAAATGTCGCAAACGGCGGACTGCGCAGACAGAAATGGCCCTAGAAGCGTGGCCATAGGGCACGGAAATATGGAGCATCGCATGATCAGTTTGGCCGAATTGCAGGATGCCCTGCCGCATGTGCTGGCCGCGCCGAAAACCGATGCCCCGATTCGCGGTCTTTGCTTGCGGCCAGCACTCGGTCAAAGGGCGTTCCCCGAGCGGATCACCATGACCAAGGCCCAGGGGATTCCGGGCGAACGCTGGATGACGACGCCTTGGATGCGGTTGGCGGATGGCAGCCCCGATCCGCGGATTCAGGTCTCGATCCTGCAGGCCCGTGTGATGGATCTGGTCTGGCGGGATCGCAGCCAACCGCATCCGGGCGATCCGATTGTGGCGGATCTGGAGATGTCAGCGGCCAATCTGCCGGTGGGCACGCTTATTCAGGCGGGCACTGCAGTGTTGCGGGTGTCGGATGTGTGGAATGATTCTTGCGCGAAGTGGAAGGTCCGCTACGGCACCGATGCCTACACTTGGGTGCGCGCCAGCCCGAGCCTGCGGTTGCGCGGGATTCTGTGTTCGGTTGAGGTCGATGGTGAAGTGGGTTTGGCGGATCGGTTGCAGGTGCTGCGTTAACCATAGATCGTGGGCGTCGTTTACGAAGCCTTAAGGTTTTGCTAACATCATGTCTTACGGAACTTCGTCATTCAGTTGACTCACCACCAAAACGGCCCGGCGGGGGTGCCACCTCGCCGGGCATCCTTTGTCTTGGGTTATATCCCAATCCAAAGGCGGATGATGGCGACCAACAGCGTTGCCGCCGCGATGAACACCATCCATTTTCGGAACTTCATTTCGTCCGGTCTTCTCACCCCCGCTCACCGCAAAGGGTTGCGGCAAGGTCAGGGTTAGCTGGCGATGGTTAACATCATCTATAGATCAGGCTCACATCCCCTCATCGCGCTGCCGGGTTTCGCGCCGCCATGCAATGCAGTGTGCGACCATGGCGCGGGTCAGATCGGCCCAGTAAGCGAGGTTTTCCGGGGTTGCGCGCAGGGTAATCCGGGTTTCGCCTTGGTGAATATCCATCGGCGCATCGGGGTATTGGGCGGTCCATTGCGCGATTTGCGCAGGCGTGGCCCGCAACGGCCAAGCTTGCGCCAACAGCCAGTCGCCACCGATCTGCGTCGCGGTGAATTCCGGCAAAGCCGGGTCGCTGCGGGCGTAGATCATACCGTTCACCACCTCAACGCCGATAAAACCGGCCTCGTGCAGCAGTTGTTCCATCAGGCGACCAGTGCCTCGGCGCGCTTCAGATCGACCGAGACCAGTTGGCTAACGCCTTGTTCTGCCATGGTAACGCCAAACAACCGATCCATCCGCGCCATGGTCACGGCATGGTGAGTGATGATCAGGAAGCGGGTTTCGGTGCGCCGGGTCATCTCATCCAAAAGGTCGCAGAACCGGGTGACGTTGGCATCGTCCAACGGAGCGTCCACCTCATCGAGTACGCAGATCGGCGCGGGATTGGCGAGGAATACGCCGAAAATCAGCGCCAGCGCGGTCAGAGTTTGCTCGCCGCCCGACAGAAGCGAAAGTGTCGCGAGTTTCTTGCCGGGCGGTTGGCACATGATCTCCAGCCCGGCTTCCAGCGGATCATCGGATTCAACCAAAACCAGCCGCGCCTCGCCGCCGTTGAACAGATGGGTGAACAAGGTGGCGAAGTTGGCGTTAACCTGTTCAAACGCGGTGAGCAGGCGTTCGCGGCCCTCGCGGTTCAGGCCCGCGATGCCAGAGCGCAGTTTTTTGATCGCTTCTTCAAGGTCGATTTTCTCTTGCGCGAGGGCGTCATATTCATCGGACACCGATTTCGCATCTTCCTCGGCGCGCAGGTTCACGGCACCCAAAGCCTCGCGCTGCCGCTTCAGGCGCTGCACGTCGGTGTCGAGAACCTCGGCATCCGGCATCTTGTCAGGATCGACCTTCAGCGTATCCAAAAGCTGATCGGGGGTGGCGCCCTGTTCTTCGGCGATACGTTCGGCGGCAAGGTTAACGGTTTCACGCGCGGCTTCGGTGCGGGCTTCGGCGCGGGCGCGGGCTTCGCGGGCATCGCCCGACAGCCGTTCGCCTTCACGTTCGGTATCGCGCGCGCTGCGCAGGGTGGCTTCGGCGGCAGACAAAGCATCGGCAGCCACGGCGCGCCGCCCCTCGGCCTCAGTGATCGCATCACTGAGTTCTTCGCGCTTGATGGCGATTTCTTCCGGCGCGGCAGAGGCTTCAGAAAGCTCCTCCTGCGTCTCGGCCTTACGTTCCGCCAGTTCGGCGATGCGCTTGGCTGCGGTGTCCAATCGGTGTTTCCAGCCTGACAACTCCTTGACCGCTTCCTGCCTACGGCGCACCCGCGCTTCGCCCTCGCGGCGGAGTTCATCATGCGACGAGCGGCGCGACATCATGGTGATGCGGGCGGCTTCAACCGCCAGTTTGGCGGCTTCGACACCTTCACGGGCCGAGTCGAGATCGGGCAGGTCTTCCTCGGCAGCCACTGCCGATTCCAGCCGCGCGCGCGCCTCAACTGCCTCGCCTTCGTAGCGTTCCACCGACAGGCGGGCGGCGTCTAACTTGCCGCCAGCAATGGATTTATCGGCCTCGGCGCGCGCCGCCATGCGGCCCGCTTCGGCGACACGCGCATCCGCCGCACGGCGGGCATCGCGGGCGCGTTGATCGGCTTGGGCGAGTTCCGCCAGCCGGGTTTGCAGCATGGCATGGGCCTGCGACGCACCTTCGGCACGGGCGGCGACTTCCTCCAGATCGCGCTTCAAAGCGGTCAGGCGGTTCAACTGTTGCAGGCGCAAGGCGGCGGCAGAGGGGGCATCTTCGGCCCCGGCGCGGAAGCCATCCCAGCGCCAGAGGTCGCCGTCGCGGCTGACCAAACGTTGCCCCGGTTGCAGATCGGCTTGCAGGCGGGGGCCATCGGCACGATCAACCAGCCCGATTTGCCTCATGCGGCGGGCCAGAACACCGGGGGCTTGTACATGGTTTGACAGCGGGGTGGTCTCTGCGGGCAGGCTTTGCGACGTGGCATAATCGGGCAGCGCCACCCAACCGGAGCGTTTATCGCCGCCCACTTCCGGTGCGCGCAGATCGTCGGCCAAGGCAGCCCCGATCGCCTTTTCCAAGCCCGGTTCAACCACCAGCAGATCGAGCAGTTGATGCCCAGCTTGGGCTTCACGCTGTACCAAACGGGTCAGCGCTGCGACCTCGGCCCGCAAGGCAGACGCCTCACCTTCGGCTTCAGATCGCGCGGCACGGGCTTCGGCCTCGCGGCCCTGCACTTCGCCGCGCGCATCTTCGGCGGCGAGCAGAGCTTCCTCGGCGGCTTCAGCGGCTTCGGCTGCGGAGATTTGCGATTCCTCTGCGGCTTCAAAGGCTTCCGAAGCTGCCGTCAGTGCGGCTTCCGCAGCCAGAACCGCCTCTGTCGCCCGCGCCGCCTCGGTTTCGGCCTTCTGCACCGCGGCTTTGGTATCCGCCAGCATCCGTTGCACCGACTGGTGACGCGCGGCCAGACGGGCGGCATCTTCGGTGGCCTGCGACAAAATACCTTCGCGGTCGGTCAGAATGGACGACGCCTCACGCGCCACGTCCGACGCCTCGATCAGCCGATCTTCATGACCGTCATGGGCGCGCAAAAGCTGCTCGATCTCCCAGTCCAGCCGCCCAATCGTCTCACCTGCATCGCGGTTCAGACTGGATTCGCGTTCCGTATCGCGGTCAAGCTCGGTGATCCGGTTGCGCAGGGTTTCGATCATCGCGCGGGCGCGGGCCTCTTGGTCGCCCAACTGGTCGCGCTGCACCATCAGCCGTTGCAGGATGGCGGCGGCGATGGCTTCTTCTTCGCGCAGCGGCGGCAGCGCATCCTCCGCGGCCTCGCGTTGCTTTGCGGCCAAACGTGCGGCGGCTTCGGCCTGTGCGGCTTGGGTCAAGCGTTGGCGCAACAACCCGTCGGCCTCGGCACGCGCCAGTTCGGCCTCGCGCCAGCGGCGGTAGAGAAGCTGGCCCTCGGCACGGCGGAGTTCCTCGCCAATTTCGCGGTAGCGCGCCGCCTGTTTGGCCTGCCGGGTCAACTGCGAGAGCTGTTGTGCCATCGATTCCAGCACGTCATCGACGCGCAGAAGGTTGGCTTCCGCCCCGGACAGCTTCAGTTCGGCCTCATGCCTGCGGGCATAAAGGCCTGAAATCCCAGCCGCTTCCTCCAGAATCCGCCGCCGCGATTTCGGCTTGGCGTTGATCAGTTCGGAAATCTGCCCCTGCCGCACCAGCGCAGGCGAATGCGATCCCGTCGAGGCATCCGCAAACAGCATCTGCACGTCGCGGGCGCGCACTTCCTTGGTGTTCAGCTTATAGGCCGAACCTGCATCGCGGGTGATCCGCCGGGTGATCTCTACCGTATCGGCATCGTTGAACCCGGAGGGCGCGAGGCGGTCGGAATTGTCCAGCACCAGCGCCACTTCGGCGAAATGCCGCGCGCCGCGGGTGGCGGCACCGTTGAAAATCACATCCTCCATCCCGCCGCCGCGCATCGCCGAGGGACGGTTCTCGCCCATCACCCAGCGCATCGCTTCCAAGAGATTGGATTTGCCGCAGCCGTTCGGGCCGACCACCCCGGTCAGTCCGTCGTGGATGACCAGATCGGTCGGGTCCACGAAGCTTTTGAAGCCATTCAGCCGCAGCTTGGTAAAGCGCAAAGGCGTTTGTCCTGATTCCGTTGGAGGGGTATGATCGCGGCACAGCGGCAATGAGTCAACTTGTGGCCGCAGGATATGGCAGGGCTTGGGCGCTTATCCCCAAGATATTGACGTTGCGCCGGGCCAACGTCGAAGCCTCCAACGGGAGTATTTCAAAAACAGCAAGCCTCAGGACATTGACCGATGCCGACAGCGCGCGGATAGTTGTGGGGAAGGAGCCTGCCCATGACCCCGCCCTATTCCGGCCATTGCCTCTGCGGTGCCACCCGGTTTCGCTGCACAGCCGCGCCGTTGTGGCAAAGCCATTGCCATTGCGAAAGCTGCAGGCGGGCGTGTTCGTCGGCCTTCACCTCATTCTTTGGCGTGGCTGATGGGGCTTGGGAATGGACGGGGGCGCTGCCCGCAACCTATGCCTCATCGCCGGGGGTGTGGCGGGATTTCTGCGCAACCTGTGGCGCGCAAATGGCGTATCGGTCAGATCGCCATCCGGGCGAGATTCACTTCTATGCGGCTTTGCTGGATGACCCGTCCACCTATACGGCTGAAAACCACGTCCACACCGATGAGATGCTGCCATGGCTGCATCTGAACGATGGATTGCCGCGCAAATGACCCCCTACCGTGCGACAGCGCCCTTTGATTGGGCCGCCGTCCTGTGCCTGATTCGCGCTGAATTCGCCTATATGGACGGGCAGATTGATCCGCCCTCGTCGATGCATAGGCTGACCGAGGCTGACATCGCCGCCAAGGCCGAAAGCGGTGAGGTTTGGCTCATCGGCAGCCCGCCCGTCGCCTGCATGTTCCTGACTTTGCAGGCGGACTCGCTTTACCTTGGCAAGCTTGCGGTCAGCGCCAGCCATCGCGGCAAGGGGCTGGCGCGGGCGCTGGTGGGCGTCGCCGAGAGGCGGGCGCGGGCTTTGGGGTTGGCGGCGGTGGAGTTGGAAACCCGGGTGGAATTGGTGAAAAACCACGCCGCCTTTCAGGCGATGGGCTTTCAGGAAATCAACCGCACCGCGCATCCGGGCTATGCGCAGCCGACTTCGATCACCTTCCGCAAAGCGGTTCAGGCCAGATAGGCGCGGAAGGCCTGCACGACTTCCTCGTAAACCTTGCGCTTGAACGGCACGATGGTGGCGACCATCTCATCCGCGCCAATCCAGCGCCATTTTGAAAACTCGGGGTGATCGCTGGCGATATTCACCTGCGCATCACTCCCCAGAAACCGGAACAAAAACCACTTCTGCCGCTGGCCGCGATATTTGCCACCCCAGACCTTGCCCAACAATTCGGGCGGCAAATCATAAGTCACCCAGTGGTGGGTTTTGGCGACAAACTCCACCAGATCGGCTGTCACACCAGTTTCTTCCCACAATTCGCGCAAAGCCGCCGCGCGGGGTTTTTCGCCGTCATCAATGCCGCCTTGCGGCATTTGCCAGGCGGGCACCGGGTTGTCCAAGCGCTGGCCCGCAAAGATCAGGCCCTCGGCGTTGATCAACACAACACCGACGCAGGGGCGATAGGGCAAGCTTTCAGGATCGACGGTCATATGCGCCTCAAATAAGAACTGCCGCGCCCAAAATCCAAGGCGCGGCAGTTGGTTAGCTCTGACTTACGGCTTGGTCGCCACAGCGTTCAAGCCGCGCAGAATATCCACCGCATAGGCCAGTTGATAATCCTCATCGCGCAGTTTGGCGGCTTCTTCGGTGCGCGCCCGTTCTTCCTCCAACAGCTTTTTCTCGTCATCGGTCATCGAATCATTGGTGATCGCCCCGCGCAACGACGCTTCCGTGCGCTGTTTGGTCTGATCCTCTGCCGCCTTCGTCTCGGTGCCTTCCGCCGACGGGTCCACCACCGGCTGATTGACCACGATATCCGGCATCACCCCCAAAGACTGGATCGAGCGGCCCGACGGCGTGTAGTAGCGCGCCGTGGTCAGCCGCATCGCGCCCTCGCCCTTCCACGGGATCAAAGTCTGCACCGAGCCTTTGCCAAACCTTTTCGTGCCCACCACCGTCGCGCGGCGATGGGCTTTCAAGGCCCCCGCCACAATCTCGGATGCCGAGGCCGAGCCGCCGTTGATCAGCACTACAATCGGCTTGCCATCCGCCAGATCGCCCGGCGTCGCATTCTCGCGTGAGCTGTCTTCCGGGTTGCGGCCCCGGGTCGAGACGATCTCGCCTTCGGTCAGGAACGCATCCGAGGTCAGGATTGCCTGTTTCAGCAAGCCACCGGGGTTGTTGCGCAGATCAATCACGAAGCCTTTCAGCTTTTCCGCACCGCCGGCTTCCTCGGTCAGCTTTTTGATGCCGTCTTGAATGCCCGGATAGGTTTGATCGTTGAACGACGACACCCGCAGCACACCGATATTGCCAACCAGACGCGCTTTCACCGCCGCCACCTTGATGGTGTCACGGATGATTGAGACATCGAACGGCTCTTTCACGCCCTCGCGCACCACGGTGATCACGATTTCCGACCCAATCGGGCCGCGCATCTTGTCCACCGCTTCGTCCAGCGTCAGGCCCTGCACATTCTCGCCGTCGACCGTCGTGATGAAGTCACCCGGCTTGATACCGGCTTTGTCCGCAGGCGTGCCATCCATCGGCGAGACGACCTTGATATAGCCTTCTTCCATCGTCACTTCGATGCCAAGCCCGCCGAACTCACCGCGGGTCTGGGTGTTCATATCGTCAAAGGCTTTCGCATCCATATAGCTGGAATGTGGATCAAGCGAGGTGAGCATGCCGTTGATCGCGGCCTCAACCAGCTTTTTGCTGTCAACATCCTCGACATATTGCGCGCGGATGCGTTCAAACACATCGCCGAACAGGTCCAGCTGCTCGTAGACCGAGGCGTTTTTCGTCGCATCCTGTGCGATCAGCGGGCCCGCCACCTGCGTCGTTATAACGCCGCCAGCAATCGAGCCGCACAGTGCCGCGATAATCATCTTCTTCATCGGCTCGTCCTATTCCTCTGCTTTGGCCGTCGCCGCGAACCACGCCATCGGGTCCACTGGCTCAGAGCCTTGCCTCAACTCTATGTAAAGCGTTTCCGTCTCGCGTCCGCCACTGCCTTCTTGCGCCGGTGCCAGAAGATCACCACTCCCCGCCGCCGCCCCGCCCATCAAGCCCAGCGCCGCGCCCTTCGCAATCACCTCGCCCACCTCGCCATACACCTGATCCAGCCCGCCCAGAACCATTAGATAGCCGCCGCCGGGCTCTATGATCATCACGTTTCCGTAGTCGAGCAGCGGGCCACGGTAGCGGATCGTCGCGGCCCAGGGGCTGGTGACAAGGGCTGCGGGCCTTGTGGCCAAGGTCATGCCGGGGCGGGTGACGCCGCGCACGTCGGTTTCATTCGGTTTCAGCAACAGGGTGCCCAGCGCGGGCAGGTCAAGCTTCCCCTGCTGATCGGCAAAGCTGGCATTGCCGGTATCATCCAAGGCGAGGCCCGCCGCGAAAGCCTCCAATGTATCCGCCGATTCCAGCAGGCCCCGCAGCACTGCCGGGTCTTCGGTGAAGCGTTTCGGCAATTTGGTGCGGTCTGACATGGCTTGGCTGAGGTCTGATCGCGCCACCTGTGCCGCAGCCAAGCCCTGCCCCAAGGTTTCCCCCGCCGCTTTCTGCAAACGGCGCAGATCGGACAGTTCCTGCAACTGGCCCTTCAGCGCATTGACTTCCGCCTGCAAGGCTGGCGTTACATCGGCCAGCATCATGCCAGAGCGCACCGTGCCCAATGGCCCGGTCGGGTGCAGCAGCAGCAAAGGCCCCGGTTCGGCATCAATGCGGGACAGCACGCCCAACAATTGCGCAATCCGGTCGCGTTTGGTCTGAAATTGCAGGGTCAGCGCGGTCTCGCGCAATTCCGCCTGCCGCAAGGCCTCACGCAAGGCCGCCAGCCCTTCCTCATAGGCTTTGATGGTTTGCGTCAGCGCCGCAACCCGATCCTTCGCGCCCTCTGCCGCTTGCAACGCCGCCACCGCCTGCTGCAATTCCGCACTCGCCGCAGCCGCATCTTCCGCCACGCCAGATGTGGCCGCCGAGGCGGCCCACATCAGCACCAACGCGGGGATCAAAGCGGCGGGGCGGATCATGCCAGCATAAGGCTCCGCCCGGTCATCTCGGGTGGTTGCGGCAGGCCCATCAGCGCCAGCACAGTCGGCGCGAGGTCGCCCAACCGCCCGCCATCGCGCAACACCGCCCCCGCTGGCCCGCCAACCAGCACCACTGGCACCGGATTGACGGTGTGCGAGGTGTGCGGCCCGCCCGTCACCGGATCAATCATCATCTCGCAGTTGCCGTGATCGGCGGTGACGATCATCGCACCGCCCTTGGCTTCCAACGCCACCAGTGCACGCCCGAGGCCAATATCCACCGCCTCACAGGCCTTGATCGCCGCGGTCAGGCTGCCAGTGTGCCCCACCATATCCGGGTTGGCGAAGTTGACGACGATCAGATCATAACCCTTCTCAATCGCCATCACGAGGTTATCCGACACCTCAACCGAGGACATTTCCGGCTGCAGATCATAGGTCGCCACTTTCGGCGATTTCGGCATCGCGCGGTCTTCGCCTTCAAACGGTGTCTCCCGACCGCCGTTCAAAAAGAACGTCACATGCGGATATTTCTCGGTTTCTGCCAAACGGAACTGCGTCAGCCCCTGCTTGGCCACCCATTCGCCCAAGGTATTGGAAATGCTGCGCTTCGGGTAGGCCGTCGCCATATATTCGTTATGGTCCGCCGAATATTCCACCATCCCCAGCATCGCCGCCCATTCAGGCCGATCCCCGGTGGCAAAGCCCGCAAAGCCCGGAGCCGCCAGTGCCCCCAGAATTTCCCGCGAGCGATCCGAGCGGAAATTCAGGCAAAACACCCCGTCGCCATCAAGCGCGCCCTGATAATCGCCGATCACCGTCGGGGCGATGAATTCATCCATCTCACCCTTGGCATAAGACTGCGCCACCGCCTGCGCAGGCGTCTCCGCCCGCTCGCCGTTGCCCATCACCATCGCATCATAGGCGCGCTGCACCCGTTCCCAGCGATTGTCGCGGTCCATCGCCCAATAGCGCCCGATCACCGTGGCAACCTTCGCCCCCGCTGGCAGTTGCACCATCAACATGTCGATGAACTCAGCGGCAGAGGAAGGCGACACATCCCGCCCATCGGTGATCGCGTGCAAAGCCACAGGCACACCCAAAGCGGTGATCGTGCGGCAGGCCGCAATCACATGCGTGATATGACCATGCACGCCGCCATCCGACACCATCCCGATCAGATGCGCGGTGCCGCCCGACGCCTTCAGCTTGGCCACAAATTCCAAAAGCGAAGGATTGGTCGCAAACGTGCCATCCTCCACCGCCAGATCAATCGCGCCCAGATCCATCGCCACCACCCGCCCCGCGCCGATGTTGGTATGGCCCACCTCAGAATTGCCCATCTGCCCGGTCGGCAGGCCGACATCCGGGCCAAAGGTGATCAGGGTAGAGTGCGGACAACTCGCCCAAATCCGGTTGAAATTAGGCACATTGGCCTGCGCAGGCGCGCTAGAGGTCGGATCGGCATTGATCCCCCAGCCATCCAGAATGCACAGAACAACGGGTTTGCGGGACATGAGGCGGCCTTTCCAATGCGTCAGATGCTTCTAACGCCCTGATTCTGTCAGAGCAACGCCTGCGCCACGCGCGCCGATTTTTTTAGAAAAAATCGTGTACGAATTCCGCATCGGAATTCGCCTATGCCCGATGATACGGCCCGCCGCTGAGAATCGTTGCGGCGCGGTACAGTTGCTCCGCCAGCATCACCCGCACCAGCATATGCGGCCAGACCATGCGGCCAAAGCTTAATGAAAAACCCGCCTTCGCCCGCAAACTGGGATCAATCCCATCCGCGCCGCCGATCACAAAGGCCACATCCTGCCGCCCGCCATCGCGCCAGCCTGCCAGCATCTCGGCAAACTCCGGCGACGACAAAACCCGTCCGCGCTCATCCAGCGTCACAATCAGCGCCCCAGCCGGAATAGCCCGCTCCAGCAAAACCGCTTCCGCCGCCATGCCAAGGTTCTTCTTATCCTCCACCTCAAGCTCCGCCACCGGGCCAAGCCCCAAGGGCCGCCCGGTGCGATCCAGCCGCGTGTAATAGTCATCCACCAGATCGCGTTCGGGCCCGGCCCTCAGCCGCCCCACCGCACAGACATGCAGCCGCAAGGCTTACGCCCCGCGATGCGCGCTTCCCGGAAGCCACATCTTTTCAAGATCATAGAACTCGCGCACTTCGGGGCGGAAGACGTGGACGATGACATCGCCCGCATCAATCAGCACCCAATCGCCGGTCTCTTTGCCTTCCATCTTCGCCGACAGATGGAACTGCTCTTTCAAGCGATCCGCCAGCTTTTCGGAAATCGAGCCAACCTGCCGCGACGAGCGGCCCGAGCAGATCACCATGTAATCTGCCACATCGGAACGCCCGCGCAGATCAATCTGCACGATGTCCTCGGCCTTATCGTCATCAACCGAGGCCAGCACGGCAGCCAGCAGATCTTCGGCGGTGTATTCTTCAGACGCACGAGCGGCGCGCGGGCCAACCGGCAATCCGGTGGCAGGATCAGAATGCGACAGGACAACGTCCTCCAAATTACGCGCCGATGCGGCCCCGGCACAGGGCTGAAGCCAGCCTATCATTGCAGGGCAACAATCTCAACGGCGGGCGAAAGCGCGCGTCTATCCTGCAACGGCGCACTATGCAAGGGTTGGCTTTGCTTTTAGGACAGCACACCTGACCAAAAATTAGGCGCAAAGCCATGCGTCAAGCGCATGGCGGAAACCCTGCTGCATAGCTACACATCTACGCTGCGATGCAGCATATACAGCGCAGGGAGGGAACAACTGGAGTAGACACCATGACCAAGTTCCTTAAACTGCTGCCGCGTCGCAAAACCCGTCACGAGGCAGAGCTTGAATATCTGAATGGCGCTGTCAGCATCTATGATCTGGAATGCCGCGAGCGCGAAATTGAACGCGGACGTTTCGCTCAGTTCTGAACCGATCGCTGTTCTGATACCCAGCAAGCCTAAATCTGCATCGGGGGCGCAACCGCCCCCGGATGCCCGAGCTGGCCGCTCGACCCCGGCCACATCTCTAAACATCGCCAGCCTCGACCCTTGCTTGCAAGGCGCGAAGCGCGTATATCCCCCGCATGATCCGGTTTTTTGACATCGCCGACCATGACCGCCTGCCGTGGCGGTTTTACGGGGCCACCCGCGCCATTCTTGCGCACGTCTGATCGGTTTTCAGGGCTTTCAAGCCCCGCCTCACGCCTTTCCCCTTTCCAAACCCCGAGGATGAGCCAGCCATGACCGCTCGCACGCTCTACGACAAAATCTGGGACGATCACGTCGTCCATCAGGCCGATGACGGCACTTGCCTGCTGTATATCGACCGCCATCTGGTGCATGAAGTGACCAGCCCGCAAGCCTTTGAAGGCCTGCGGATGACGGGCCGCAAGGTGCGCGCGCCGGAAAAAACCATTGCCGTGCCGGACCATAACGTGCCGACCACTTTGGACCGCGCCAATGCCGCGACGATGACCGAAGACAGCCGGATTCAGGTGGCCGCTTTGGATCAGAACGCCAAGGATTTTGGCATCCACTACTATCCAGTGTCGGATGTGCGCCAAGGCATCGTCCATATCGTCGGGCCAGAGCAAGGCTGGACCCTGCCGGGGATGACCGTGGTTTGTGGCGACAGCCACACCGCGACCCATGGCGCGTTTGGGTCCTTGGCGCATGGCATCGGCACCTCGGAAGTCGAACATGTGCTGGCCACCCAAACGCTGATCCAGCGCAAGGCGAAGAACTTCAAGGTCGAAATCACCGGCTCCCTGCGCCCCGGCGTCACCGCCAAAGACATCACCATGGCGGTGATTGGCGAAACCGGCACCGGCGGCGGCACCGGCTATGTCATCGAATATTGTGGCCAAGCCATTCGCGAATTGTCGATGGAAGGCCGCATGACCGTCTGCAACATGGCGATCGAAGGCGGCGCGCGCGCAGGCCTGATCGCGCCGGATGAGAAAACCTATGCCTATTGCATGGGCCGCCCGCACGCCCCGAAAGGGGCTGCATGGGAGGCTGCGGTGGCCTATTGGAAGACGCTCTACACCGACGAAGGCGCGTTTTTCGACAAGGTTGTGACGATCAAAGGCGAAGACATTGCGCCACTGGTCACTTGGGGCACCTCGCCCGAAGACGTGCTGCCGATCACCGCAGTCGTGCCCTCGCCTTCCGATTTCACCGGCGGCAAGGTCGAAGCCGTGCAGCGGGCTTTGGATTACATGGGCCTCGTTCCCGGCCAGAAGCTGTCGGATATCAAGATCGACACCGTGTTCATCGGCTCTTGCACCAATGGCCGGATCGAAGATCTGCGCGCTGCGGCGGCGATCCTGAAGGGCAAGAAGAAGAAAGACGGCATCCGCGCGATGGTTGTTCCCGGCTCGGGTCTGGTGCGCGCGCAGGCGGAAGCCGAAGGCCTCGCGCAAATCTTCATCGACGCAGGCTTTGAATGGCGTCTGGCCGGCTGCTCGATGTGCCTCGCGATGAACCCCGATCAACTCGCCCCGGGCGAGCGGTGTGCCGCCACCTCGAACCGCAACTTCGAAGGCCGTCAGGGCCGCGGTGGCCGCACCCACCTGCTCTCCCCCGGCATGGCCGCCGCCGCCGCAATCACCGGTCATCTGACCGACGTGCGCGAGATGATGGCAGAGCCCGTCTCTGTGAACGTGTAAGGAACCGGAAAGATGGATAAATTCACCACCCTCACCGGGATTGCGGCCCCGATGCCCTTGGTCAATATCGACACCGATATGATCATCCCCAAGCAGTTCCTGAAGACCATCAAGCGCTCGGGGCTTGGGATCAATCTGTTTGACGAGATGCGCTACAATCTCGACGGCACAGAGATCGCCGATTTCGTGCTGAACCAACCCGCCTATCGTAAGGCCGAGATCATCGTCGCGGGCGACAACTTCGGTTGCGGTTCCTCCCGCGAACATGCGCCTTGGGCGCTCTTGGATTTCGGCATCCGCTGCGTCATCGCCACCTCTTTCGCCGACATCTTCTACAACAACTGCTTCAAGAACGGCATCCTGCCGATCGTGATGCCGCAGGAAGTGGTCGATGTGCTGATGGCCGACGCCAAAAAGGGGGCCAACGCCCGCCAGACCATTGATCTGATCGCACAAACCGTCACCACCTCGGATGGTCAGGTGTTCCCGTTTGAGGTCGACGGCCACCGCAAACATTGTTTGATCAATGGTTTGGACGATATTGGCCTGACTTTGGAAAAAGCCACGGCCATTGATTCTTTTGAGAAAAAGAACGCGGCGCTGCATCCTTGGGCCTGAAGACACCCAAACCACTACATCTAGGGCCACCCTGCGGGGTGGCCTTTTTGTTACCGTCAGTTTGATTCAATCCTGCAACACCTTGAACACGGAATTGCCACAGTGCTTACCGATCATTAACCCAGCGGTTGCAGTGCAAGCTGAAAGAAGGCAAGAATTGGGCAATATTGAGGCAACCCGCCTTAAAGTGCGGGAAATCTTCGGGACCCTTGCCTGGCAAAACTCCAGACGAGACCGATTGAAGGGTGGCAGGGCAGTGGTTTCGCGGCTAACAGGCGCGATCGTGCGCATGATTCTGGTGATGGTGCTGGTCGCCACGCCGTCCGTGCTTTTGGTCGACGTGACAGCAGATGCCAAACAGATGGTGGCGCTTGTGGCGCTGTTCATCGGGCTTTTGACCTTTGTCGAATACAATGCCACCTATCCCAGTCTGGTCGAATTTCGCGACGCAGCCCCGTTCAACCGGGTGCGCTACCTGATGCTGCTGGCCACCGTCGTCTCGCTGTCGATGATCGCGCGCGGTCGGATCATGCCCTCCACCCTGACCGATTT
The DNA here is from genome assembly GCA_964387655.1 of uncultured Cypionkella sp. Taxonomy (GTDB): domain Bacteria; phylum Pseudomonadota; class Alphaproteobacteria; order Rhodobacterales; family Rhodobacteraceae; genus Cypionkella. The sequence goes on from CAYLYV010000009.1 coordinate 49,817, forward strand.
CACCGATGCGGTGGGCACTTTGATCGGGATTTCGATGGATTTCCCCTATAGCCCGGTGCGGCTGGCCACCTTGATGGTCGCCAATGATGCCACGCCCGAGCAGATCGCCGCCGTGCGCACCGCCGCCGGAATGGCCTATCTTATCTCGTTGCTGTCACTGTCAGTTTTCGTGGTGATCCTGAAGGCAGGCCGCTGGCCATCCCGCGGGCGGGCCTTCAATGTCTGGGTTAATCTGCCGACATTTGACCCCACCGCCGGGGCCGATGTGGTCACCCGCCTGACGCGGGACGCCCGCATTAACATTGCGTTAGGGTTTTTGCTGCCATTCTTGACGCCAGCCGTGGTGAAGATTGCGTCGACCGGGTTTGAACCCCTGACGCTGACTTCGCCACAAACCTTGATCTGGACGATGACAGCATGGGCCTTTCTTCCCGCCAGCCTGTTCATGCGCGGCATTGCGATGGGTCGCATCGCCGACATGATCAGCGAAACCCGCGCGGCGAACAGCCTTGGCGGCGATGGCAAGCGCTATGCGCCTGCCTGATCTGGCTGTGCGCGTGGCCTGCTTGCGCCGATCTGCGGATCGCCACCTATAACATCGACTTCTGGGCCAAAGGCCCCGGCCTCGCGCTGCAATCCCTGACGCGCGGCGACAACCCCGCACAAGCGGCCGCCATTCAGGTGATCGCAAAGCTTGACGCCGATGTGCTGCTGCTGACCGGCATCGACTATGATCTGCGCGGCGACACGCTTGCCGCCTTGGAGAAACGTCTGGCCGAAGCTGGCGCACCTTACCCCTACCGCCTGCCCTTACGGCCGAATACCGGAGTTTCCACAGGTCTCGATCTCGATGGCAACGGCATCCTGGGCGAGCCGCGCGATGCTATGGCCTATGGCCGCTGGGCGGGCGAAGGCGGTATGGCCGTGCTGTCCCGCCTGCCCATCGACACCGAAAACATCCGTGATTTCAGCGACTTCCTCTGGGCCGATCTGCCCGGAACCCTGATGCCGCCCGACACGCCCCCCGGCCAACTTCTGTCCACCACCGGCGCCTATGAGGTGCCCATCACCCTGCCCGATGGTAAAACCCTGCGCCTGCTCGCCTACTACGCCAGCCCGCCGATCTTCGACGGCTCTGAAGACCGCAATGGTCGGCGCAACCATGACGAATCCGCGTTCTGGTTGCACCTGCTGGCGGGCGATCTGCCGTTCAAACCGCCCGAACCGCCCTTCGTCATCCTTGGCCAAAGCAACCTCGACCCCACCGATGGTGCGGGCCGCAAACAGGCGATCACCGCGCTGTTGCACCACCCCGCGCTGCAAGACCCCGCCCCACGCGGCCAATCCACGCGCCACGATCCCGGCCAAACCGGCGATCCGGCCCTCGATACCGCGCTTTACCCCGTCATCGGCGGGTTGCGGGTAGAGATCATCCTGCCCTCAAAAGACCTGCACATCACAGCCTCGGGGGTGGAGTGGCCGCCCGACAGCGACCCCGCTGCCGCCACCCTGACAGCGGCGTCACGCCATCACCCGCTCTGGGTCGATCTTGCGCCCTAGACCCGCCCAGCGCAGTTGCGCCGCCGCCACCTCGGCCAATTCAGTGGTTTGAAACTGCGGCAACACCAGCTGCAGCGTCGCCCCATCCAGACGGTGCGGCAGCTCATACAGATAGCGCATCTCCCGCATTTCCCGCGCCAATTCCCAGAACGGCGCCGCCAAACCCAACAACCACCACGGAAATTTCGCGATCCGAAACGACCGTCCACTTTGCTGCTGAAAGCTGTCCGCCAATTCCTGCATGGTAAACGTTAATCCCGCAAACGGGATATCGGCGAAACGCGGCAAAAACCTGCGGATCTCGGCCAAAGCCACCGCCGCCCGCGCCATATCCGGCAGATAGGCATAGGCGCGTGGCACATCCACGCCGCCAAACGCCATGATCTTGCCTTTGGCCAGTCCGCGCAACGCCATCCCCATGCCCTGCGTCTTGCCCTCCGCATCGATGAAATCACCACCGCGCAGCAGGATCACCGGCACACCCGAGGCGCGATACGCCGCCTCCATCTGCACCCGCACCGCGCCCTTGCGGGTGGTGGGCTTCTGCGGCGTCGAAGGCCCCCAAGGCCGTGGCTGGCTGCCGTAATTATACACACTCGCAGGCACGATCAGCGTCGCCCCGCTGGCGCGCGCCGCCGCAATCGCCTGCGCCGTGATCGCAGGCACAAGCCGCCCCCAGTCATGATACATCGGCGGATTCATCGCGTTGACGATCACATCCGCCCCCTGCGCCGCCGCCGTCATATCGGTGCCGCGCTGATACCGCCGCACCTCCCACCCCGCTGCCGCAAATACTTGCGCCGCGTGGGAACCAAACAGCCCCGACGCCCCTGCCACCAAAACCACTGCCATAACCCGTCTCCTTATGTTGCAGGATGAAATTAGCCGCCCTGACCCATTCATAACATTGGCATCAATCGCAGATGTGCTATTCATATCTGCATGGATGATCTTGACTGGACCCTCACCCGTTCCTTCCTCGCCGTGGCCGAAACCGGATCACTGTCCGCAGCCGCCCGCCAACTGGGCCTCAGCCAACCCACGCTGGGCCGCCACATTGCCGATCTCGAAGCGGCCCTCGGCCTGCCGCTGTTCACCCGCCAACCGCGCGGGCTTGCCCCCACGGCAGAGGCCACAGCCCTGATCCCCCACGCCCGCACCATGCGCGACGCCGCGGCCAAGCTTGCGCTGGCGGTGGCGGGCCGCGACACCCGCCTGCGCGGCCCGGTCCGCATCACCGCCAGCCGCATCGTCTCGCATTACCTGCTGCCGCCAATGCTCGCCCAACTCCGCCACGCCGAACCCGGCATCGAGATTGAACTCTCCCCCACCGACAGCTCCGATAACCTGCTGTTCCGCGAGGCTGACATCGCGCTCAGGATGTACCGCCCGACCCAGCCCGATCTGATCACCGCCCATCTCTGCGATATCCCGATGGCGATCTACGCCGCCCACAGCTACCTCACCCGCCGCCCTAATCCGATCACCCCCGACACCATTCTCAGCCATGAGTTCGTCGGCTTTGACCGCTCCGACCTGATGCTGCGGATGATGGCCGCGCAAGGCATTCAGGCACGGCGCGAAGATTTCCCCACCCGCTGCGATGATCAGATCGTCTATTGGGCGCTGGTGCGGGCGGGCCTTGGCTTGGGCGGGATGCAGACCATCATCGGCGATGCCGACCCCTCCGTCACCCGCGCCGCCCCCTTCCTGCAGCTGGCCCCTCTGCCGATCTGGTTGACCGCGCCCGAGGCTTTGCGTCACACCCCGCGTATTCGGCGGGTGTTTGACGCCCTTGCCACCCATTTCCGGGCGCTGAAGCTTGACCCTGCCCCCCCCATTGGCTAGGCCATCGCCAACCCTTCAAACCTGGAGCCTATGATGGCAAATCCCTCCCTGCTTATCCTCGCCGGCGACGGCATCGGTCCTGAAGTCATGGCCGAGGTCAAAAAACTGATCAGCTGGTTCGATACCAAAGGCATCGTGACGTTTGATGTCTCCGAAGGTCTGGTCGGCGGCTGCTCCTACGACGCCCACGGCACACCCCTGACCGATGAAACCATGACCCGCGCGCAGGAAGCCGATGCGGTTCTGCTGGGCGCTGTCGGTGGCCCGAAATATGACAAACTCGACTTCAGCGTGAAGCCCGAGCGTGGCTTGCTGCGCCTGCGCAAAGAGATGGACCTGTTCTCCAACCTGCGCCCCGCCCAGTGCTTCGATGCGCTGGCCGATTTCTCCAGCCTGAAGCGTGAAGTTGTCGCGGGCCTCGATATCGTGATCGTGCGCGAACTGACCTCCGGCGTCTATTTCGGCGAACCACGCGGCATCTTCATGGAGGGCAATGAGCGCGTCGGCATCAACACCCAGCGCTATACCGAATCCGAAATCGCCCGCGTCGCCCGCTCGGCATTTGAGCTGGCCCGCAAGCGCAGCAACAAGCTCTGCTCGATGGAGAAGGCCAATGTAATGGAATCCGGCATCCTGTGGCGCGATGTGGTGCAGGAAATCCATGACAAAGAATACCCCGACGTGCAGCTGACCCATATGTATGCCGACAACGGTGCCATGCAGCTTTGCCGTTGGCCGAAGCAATTCGACGTCATCGTCACCGACAACCTGTTCGGCGATGTGTTGTCGGATATGGCGGCGATGCTGACCGGATCCTTGGGCATGTTGCCCTCGGCGTCTTTGGGTCTGCCGCAGGCCAATGGCCGCCCGAAGGCTTTGTATGAGCCGGTGCACGGCTCGGCCCCCGACATCACCGGGCAGGGCAAAGCCAACCCGATCGCCTGTATCCTGTCGTTCGCAATGGCGCTGCGCTATTCGTTCGACATGGGCGCAGAGGCCACCCGTGTTGAGAAAGCCGTCGAGAAAGTGCTGGCCGATGGCGTCCGTACCGCGGATCTGATGGGCCCCGAAGGCGGCTCGCCCGTCAGCACCACCCAAATGGGCGATGCGATCATCGCGGCGATGGAAGCCAGCCTGTAACATCCATTCGTTGCCCTTGAGCCTGTTCCTCAAGGGCAACGACTTCTGACGAAAAATCAGCAAGAAACCCCGCGCCTTGCAGCTTCCCTCTTGAAGTTCAACCGCGAAGGACCGACAGCTAGGCGCACCGCCAAAGCTGCACTCTTTCGCCCCGGAACCTCGCCATGCCCGTTGCTCAATCGAACCTGCGTGGGGCGCTTTTGGCGCTGGCCGCCTTTGCGATTTATGCCACCCATGACGTGCTGGTGAAATTCTTAGGTGCCAGCTACAGCCCGTTTCAGCTGATCTTCTTCTCGGGCCTGCTGACCTTCCCGCTGATCACCATCCTGCTGATGAGCGACCGCACCGATGGCAACCTGATCCCGAAACACCCGTACTGGACCGCCCTGCGCACCGCTTCCGCCGTGGTCAATGGCATCACCGGATTCTACGCGTTTTCCGTGCTGCCGCTCGCACAATGCTACGCGATTTTCTTCGCCATGCCCATTCTGATCACCCTGCTGGCGATCCCGATCCTCGGCGAAAAGGTCGGGCTGCACCGAGGCCTTGCCATCATTGTCGGCCTCGTCGGCGTGATGATCGTGCTGCGGCCGGGGCAAGAACCGCTCAGCCTCGGCCATCTCGCCGCCCTCGCCGCCGCCCTGTTGGGCGCGATGACCTCGGTGATCGTGCGCAAGATCGGCCATGATGAACGCTCGGTTGTGCTGATGCTCTATCCGATGGTGGCGAATTTCGTGGTGATGGCGCTGGCCCTGCCCTTCGTCTATGTGCCTGTTCCGATTGAACATATGGGCATGATGGGCGCGATGGCTTTGCTCAGCCTGTTCGCGGGGATGCTGACCATCGCCGCCTATCGCCGCGCGCCTGCAATCATCGTCGCCCCGATGCAATACAGCCAGATCATCTGGGCGATCCTCTACGGCTTTTTCATCTTCAAAGAGAAAGTCGATTTCTGGACCGCCATCGGCACCGCCGTGATCATCGCCGCCGGGGTCTATATCGTGCTGCGGGAGGACAAACCCTCGGTCTCAATAAACCGCCCCGTGCTGGAAACCCGCTCGCGCTTCGATTTTGGCGCGATCCCCCGTATCGGCCTCTGGCTGCGCCTGTTCGACCGCCGCCGTTTGCGCAATAAGACCGAGGGCCTGTCCGGCAGCGATGGCGACGCATAGTCAAAACCGGGCATAAATCTGCGCCGTCCTCTTGCAAAGCCACGCGCAACGGTTTAACCCCGCGCCACGGTCGGAGCGTAGCGCAGTCTGGTAGCGCACCTGCTTCGGGAGCAGGGGGT
>CAYLYV010000010.1:0-55260 GCA_964387655.1 uncultured Cypionkella sp.
CCCTTGACGGCCTCTCGCTCGCCTCGATCTACTTCCTCGCCGCCATCGGCCTTGCGATCACCTTCGGCGTCATGGGCGTCATCAACATGGCCCACGGCGAGTTCATCACCATGGGCGCCTACACCGGCTATGTCGTGCAACTCTACGTCCCCAATTACACCGCCTCCATCCTGATCGCGCTGCCGCTCGCCTTCGCCGTCACCTTCGCCGCAGGCGTCGCGATGGAGCGTCTGATCATCCGCCACCTCTACAAACGCCCGCTGGAGACGCTTCTGGCCACCTTCGGCATCTCGATCGCCCTGCAACAAATCCTGAAAAACACCTTCGGCACCCAAGCCCGCCCCCTCACCTCGCCCGCATGGCTCGACGGCGCACTCAGCTTCAACGACGTGGTGTCGATCAGCTACATCCGCATCGCCATCTTCGTGCTGGCCCTGTTGTTCCTCAGCTTCTTCCTTTGGCTGATGAAACGCACCCGCCTCGGCCTCGAAGTCCGCGCCGTCACCCAAAACCCCACCATGGCGGCAAGCATGGGCATCAACCCCGATCGCATCAACATGCTGACCTTCGGCTTAGGCTCCGGCATCGCAGGCATCGCAGGCGTCGCCATTGGCCTGTTCGCCAAAGTCACCTCGGAGCTCGGCACCGACTATATCGTGCAGTCGTTTATGACCGTCGTGGTCGGCGGCGTCGGCAACATCTGGGGCGCGCTCGCCGGGGCCACGATGATCGGCGGGCTGCAAAAGATGATCGAGTTCCTCAACCCCTCAAACACCCTCGCAGCCCAAACCTACATGATCCTGTTCATCATCCTGTTCATCCAATTCCGCCCCCGCGGCATCATCGCCCTCAAAGGCCGCGCGGCAGGAGATTGATCATGCCCCCCTCCCTTACCCATTCATCTTGGCAAAAACACTCCGGGGGTCCGGGGGCTGGCCCCCGGCTTGTGAAGGCATCAAAATGACACGCTCTTTCCTCACCCGCACCCCGTCGCTCTTGATCTTCATCGCCTGCCTCGCGCTATTCACCATCTGCGTGACCCTCGCCGCGCACACTGGCCTGATGTCGACCTCCTTCGTGAAAACCCTCGGCAAAACCCTCTGCCTCTGTCTCGCAGCCTTGGCGATGGACCTGATCTGGGGCTACGCGGGCATCCTCTCCCTCGGCCATATGGCCTTCTTCGCTTTGGGCGGCTACATGATCGGCATGTGGCTGATGTATGCCCGCACCGAGGAAATCGTCACGGCCTCCTTGATGAACTCCGGCCTCCCCGCCACGCCCGAGGAAATCCAGCAAGGTATCGCCTCCCAAATCTTCGGCGTCGTCGGTGCGTCCGATCTGCCAACGATCTGGAGCTTCGCCCACAGCCTCCCCCTGCAACTGATCCTCGTCATAGCCCTCCCCGGCCTCCTCGCCCTGATCTTCGGCTGGCTCGCCTTTCGCTCTCGCGTCACCGGAGTTTACCTGTCGATCCTGACCCAAGCGATGACCCTCGCGCTCGCGCTTTACCTGTTCCAGAACGACAGCGGATTACGCGGCAACAACGGCCTGTCCGGCCTGCAAAACCTGCCCGGCCTCGATGCGGTCAGCCAAGACAGCATCAGCCTGTGGTTCTTCTGGGCCTCTGCCGCCGCCCTCGGCCTCGCCTACTTCACCCTATCCTGGATCGTTTCCGGCAAGTTCGGCTCGGTGATCCGCGCCATCCGCGATGATGAGGCCCGCGTGCGCTTCCTCGGCTACTCGGTCGAAGGCTACAAACTGTTTGTCTTCACCCTCACCGCCGTCATCACCGCCCTCGCCGGAGCGCTCTATTACCCGCAAGCCGGTATCATCAACCCCGCCGAACTCGCCCCCATCGCCTCGATCTACCTCGCCGTCTGGGTCGCCATCGGCGGGCGCGGGCGGCTCTACGGCGCAGTCATCGGGGCCGCCGTGGTCTCGCTGCTGTCCAGTTGGTTCACCGGAGGCCGCGCCCCCTCAATCCCTTTCGGATTTATGACGATCAACTGGGTCGATTGGTGGCAAGTCCTGCTCGGTGCCGCCTTCGTCTGCGTCACTCTGTTCGCCCCCAAAGGCATCGGCGGCCTGTTCGACCACTTCACAGGCCTCCACGCCCCCGACCGCAAAGGCGCACCCCTCGGCCCCGACCAAGGCGCGCTGCAAGAGAAAGAGGCCATCGAATGAGCCAACTTCTCGAAGTCTCCGGCGTCACCGTCAGCTTTGATGGCTTCCGCGCCATCAACAACCTGACCTTCTCGATCGGCCCTACTGAGTTGCGCGCCATCATCGGCCCGAATGGTGCGGGCAAATCCACCTTCATGGACATTGTGACGGGCAAAACCAAACCCGACTCTGGCACCGTCACCTTTGGTGAAAAATCCACCTCGCTGCTGAAACTCTCCGAAGCCAAAATCGCCCGCGCCGGGGTCGGTCGCAAATTCCAGCGCCCGACAGTGTTTGAAGACCAAACCGTCACCGAAAACCTCACCCTCGCCCTGAAAGCCGCCCGCAGCCCGTGGCGCGTGTTGGGCTGGCGCAGCAAACCCGCCGACCACAGCCGCATCGAAGCTCTGGCGCAGCAAGTCGGCCTCGCAGACCATTTGCCCCGCAAGGCAGGCGAACTCAGCCACGGTCAAAAGCAATGGCTGGAAATCGCCATGCTGCTGGCGCAAGAACCCCGCCTGCTGCTGGTCGATGAACCCGCCGCTGGCATGACTTTGGCCGAGCGCGAAAAGACCACCGAACTCTTGGTCGACATCGCCAAAACCCGCGCGGTGGTGGTGGTCGAGCATGACATGGAATTTGTCCGCCGCCTGAACTGCCGGGTGACCGTGCTGCACGAAGGCGCCGTTCTGGCCGAGGGCTCGCTTGATCATGTGACGAAAAACCAAGACGTGATTGACGTTTATTTAGGGCGCGGATGATGATCAAAACCCAAGGCCTGACCCTGCATTACGGCGGATCACAAATCCTGCACGGTATTGATTTCACCGCAAAATCCGGCGAAGTCACCTGTATCATGGGCACCAATGGCGTCGGCAAAACCAGCTTCCTGAAAGCCCTCGCAGGCACCCATATGCGCTCTGCGGGCACCGTAGAACTCGATGGCGAAACCCTGGGCAAACTCCGCCCACAAGAGATGGCCCAGCGCGGTCTGGCAGTTGTCCCGCAAGGCCGGATGATCTTCCCCCTGCTGACCGTCAAAGAAAACCTGGAAACCGCCTTCGCCCTGCTGCCCAAACCCGAGCATAAAATCCCGCAGGAAATCTACGACCTTTTCCCCGTCCTCAAAGACATGACCGCCCGTCGCGGCGGCGATCTGTCCGGCGGCCAACAGCAACAACTCGCCATCGCCCGCGCCATGATCATGCGCCCGAAAGTCCTGCTGCTGGACGAGCCGACCGAGGGCATCCAGCCCAATATCATCCAGCAAATTGGCCACGTCATCGAATACCTCAAAGGCAAAGGCGACATGGCGATTATCCTCGTCGAGCAATATTTCGACTTCGCCTATAACCTCGCCGATCATTTCTACGTCCTGCGCCGGGGCGCTGTCGCCAAATCTGGTGCCCGCACCGATTTCAGCCGCGAAGACCTGCGCGCCGAAGTTTCTGTCTAGCCGGGAACCAATCGTCCCCCGCAACGTTTTGCCAACAGGCTTGACATCATGCCCGCCAGCCGCCCCATTGGGCTTGGCCAATTCTGTTCCAAAGGGGCACTTATGTCTGGGGCTGATCTGTCGCCACTTCCTTCCCATGCGGGCGGTGCCGCCCGCATCACCATCGGCCAGCTCACCGCCGTTGTCGGCGTCGCCGCCGTGCTGTTCGTTGCCCAAGACGTGTTCGTGCCGCTGGCGATTGCGATGCTGATCACCTTCGCGCTCTCGCCTCTCGTCACCGCCCTGCGCCGTCGCGACCTGCCCCTGCTGTGGTCGGTGCTGATCGTCGTCGCCTTGGCCTTCAGCCTGATCGCGGTATTCTCCTTCGTCGTCGCCAGCCAACTGGCGCAACTGGCGCAAAATCTGCCGATCTTTCAGGCCAACATCATCCATAAAGTCGAAGGCCTGAAAGCCACGGGGGGCGAGCACGGCCTCGCCTCGCGCCTCTCCGACATGATCACCGCGATCAACACCGAAATCGGTGCGGCTTTGCCGTCCGGTGTCGACAAACCGATGCCGGTCGAGGTGGTGCAATCCTCCAACGCCTTGGCCTTCCTTGAAAATCTGGTCATCCCGCTGATCAGCCCCATCGCCACCGTTGGCCTTGTCATCGTGGTGGTGATCTTCATGCTGCTGGAACGTGAAGACCTGCGCGACCGCTTCATCCGGCTTGTTGGCACCAACGATCTCTATCGCACCACGCAAGTGCTGGAGGAGGCCGGCGGTCGCGTTGCCAACTACCTGCTGGTGCAACTGCTGGTGAACACGATCTACGCCGTCCCGATCGGCATCGGCCTGTACTTCATCGGCGTCCCCAATGCCGCCCTCTGGGGCATGCTGACCCTCGTTCTGCGCTTCGTGCCCTATATCGGCTCCGCCCTCGCCGCCGCTTTCCCACTGTTTCTGGCCTTTGCCGTAGCCCCCGACTGGTCTGCCGTGCTGTGGACGGGGGCGCTGTTCATCACGATAGAGCTGATCACCTCCAACGTCATCGAGCCTTGGCTTTACGGCTCGCGCACCGGGGTCAGCCCGCTCGCCATCATCGTCGCCGCGATCTTCTGGACCTTCCTCTGGGGCCCCCTCGGCCTGATCCTCTCCACCCCGCTCACCGTTTGCCTTGTGGTCTTGGGCCGCCACATCCCGCAATTCGCTTTGTTTGACATCCTGTTCGGCGATGAACCCATGCTGGCCCCCCATGCCAAACTCTACCAACGCATGCTGGCGGGCGATGCGATGGAGGCCACCTTTGGCGCGACCGAGGCGCTCGAAGAACTCGACGTGGTCGATTACCACCAAACCGCGATGATCCCCGCCCTGCTTCTGGCGCAAGACGACAGTGAGCGTGGCGTGCTGACCCCCGAACAGCAAGACCGCCTTTCCACCGTCGCCCTAGAGGTCGTCGCAGACCTGCAAGCCGAGATGGAGGCCGAACGTGACGCCCCCTCAGACACCGCACTGCCCGGTCTGGGCCTGCGGGTGCGGGTGGTCGGCGGGCGGTCCTCGCTGGATGACGTTTCTGCCGCCGTACTGGCGCAGGTGCTGCAAACCGAGGGGGCGGTGGCGCAATTCTCGCCGCATCTGGATCTTGCGCCCTCGCGCCTCGCCGCCCTCGATACCGCCAACGCCGATTGCCTGCTGCTCTGCTATCTTGACCCCCGCCCCGCCCGCGCCTCGCTGCTGCACATCCGCCGGATCAAACGCGCCGCGCCGCATCTGCGCGTCGGCGTGGTGATCCTGCAAATGCCCGCCGATCTGGCCGACAGCGCCTCGGGCCTGCGCCATCTGCACGCGGTCTCGCCCGCAAAACTGGCTGAGGCGGAAGACATCGGCGCCGATTTCGCCGTCACCGGTCTTGAGGAAGCGATGGATGCCGTCTGGCTGCGCGGCCCGCCCAAGCCGGTCCCAGATGCCAATAAACCCATGCCGCGCGTGGTGGCGCGCCGGCGTAGCCAGACCACAGACTAAGAGGATATCATGTCAAAACCCGATACCGATCAAGACCTTGCCCGACTCGAATCCCAAATCGCCGCCCTGCGCGACGACATCGCGCATATCGTGACGACCTTGGGCGATCTCAGCCAGACCAGCGCGGAAACCCTGCGCGCCAGCCTCATAGCCCGCGCCGAGGCCCTGCGGCAAGACGGTTCGGCCCGGCTGGCCGATGTGGGTGGGGCTGCCGAGGCGAAACTGGCCGACCTCACCGACCAAGCCCGCCGCAATCCGTGGCAGGCACTGGCGCTGGCGGGCGGCGTCGGCCTGCTGCTGGGCCTGCTCTGGGGGCGGCGCTAGATGCTGGGCCTCCTCAGCCTCGCCGCGCGCCTCGCGCTAGCCTATGCAGTGCGGCGCATGGCGCAAGCCTCCGCCTTGTTCGCCGCCGCCGTGGTGTTTGCCATCATCGCCCTGATCGGCTTTGCCGCAGCCCTCTGGATCTGGCTGGCCCAGCTGCTTGGCCCGATTGGTGCTGCCCTGTTGGTCGGAGGCGTCGGCCTTCTGCTGGCGCTGACCTTCGCCCTGCTGGCCCGCGCCAAACTCCGCACCGCCAGCCCGCTGCAATCGCCCGCAGCGCAAGCCCTGCTGACCGAGTTGAAATCCCACAACGCCGAAGCCAGCCTGTTCACCCTGCTGGGGCCAGCTTTGGGGGCCGCGCTGCTGGGGATGTTTCTGGGCGGAAAGCCGAAAGGCCCGGACGCCTGAAATCAAGTATTCTGCCACGCTGACCGCTATCTGGAGCAGGTATCATGCTTTTCACCAAGCCCATCTTGGCAACGATCCTCGCCTGTGGCCTCGCCGCCCCCGCTGTCGCATGCGAGCCTGATTTCACCAGCCGATCCAAGGCGAAACGCGCGGATACGCCCATCGAACTCAAAGCCGATTGCAGTTTCAACGACGTCGATGCGGGTCATTTAGACAGCTTTTGGGCAACGCAAACAATGACAGGCAATCCGGTCCGAGATCGTGGCAATGGCCGCGTCGCGCAAGTGGTCGGCACCAGCGGACTTTGTAGTTACGATGAAGTCTTGCTGTTTGTTGACTGCAACGCCGATGAAAGCCTGATCATCTCCGGCAAGGGCACACCGCCACGCGATTATGAGGTTGCTGGTCTGAGTGAAAACCGCGTCGAAACCATCCAGCCGCCCTATGGCCCGATCAAGATCGGCCCGCAATCAACGGTCAGCGGCTTGGCCAAAGTCGCCAAGAAGCACAGGATTTCCACGACATCGCCCGCAGAATACTTCGGAAAACCATCACCTGACGAAAGCTACGATCCCACCTGCGGTTGCAAATTGTTGTATCCCGAAAGCCTGGCAGCACAACAACCGCCCCCGTGATCCGTCGCCTCGGTTGAAGCGGCCATCGCGCAATGCCAGCAAGCCGCACGCCGCTTCGCGAAAACAAACGCCGGAGTGCCAAACTCCGGCGCCTATCCTGTGGCAAGCCTTAACGGATTATGAAGAGGCCGCCATAACCCATTGATTCGTATGAATCAGCGCGCGTGCCCACGCGTGGACACGCGCGCCAGCCCGGCCTAAACCGCGACCGAAATCTTGCCCATCGGATGCGAGCAGCAGGCCAGAATATAGCCCCCCTCGATATCCTCATCCGAAATCCCGCCGTTGTGCACCATATGCACCTCGCCCGACAGCTTCTTGACCTTGCAGGTCCCGCACAGCCCAAAGGTGCAACCCGACGGAATGTTCAGCCCCGACCGTTTCGCCACCGCCAACACGGTATCCGTCTCACCACAAGCCGCGACCACGCCGCTGTCCGCGAAGGTGATCTCAGCCTCAACCCCCTCACCCGGCGTCACATCATCCAGCACCGGAGCCTCAGCCTCGGTCGACACCGCCAAGCCAAAGCTTTCCTGATGATAGCGCGCCATGTCATAGCCAAGGCTTTGCAACATCTCGCGCACCGCCTGCATGAACGGCTCGGGTCCGCAGCAGAACACCTCACGGTCCAGATAATCCGGCGCCATCAGCCCCAGCATGATCTGGCTCAAGCGCCCCTTATACCCCGGCCATGCCCGGAACGGATCGGGTTCCTCGACCGTAAAGCGCAACTGCAACCCCGGCACCCGGTTGGCAAACTGCTCCAGCCGCTCACGGAAGATGATCTCGGACGGGCGACGGGCGGCATGGACAAACACGATATCCGGCATCTGCCCCGAATCCCACGCCCAGGTCGTCATCGACATCATCGGCGTGATGCCCGATCCCGCCGAAATCATCAGATATTTATCCGACGGGTGGCGGTGAAAGCTGAAAATCCCCGCCGGGCCAAACGCTTTGATCTGCATCCCCGGCTTCAGATGATCCAACATCCAGCGCGTGCCAATCGAGGTGCTTTGCGCCTTCACCGTGATGGTGATCGACAACGGCCGCGACGGCGACGACGACAGCGTATAGGTCCGCTGCACATTGCCCTTCGCGCCCTTCTTAGGGTCTACGGGCAAATCGAGCGTGATGAACTGCCCCGGCTGATAGTCAAACCAGGCCCCATTGGGGGCGCGGAAAGCAAAGGTGGCGGTGTCGTCATTTTCCGGCACCACCATCGAACATTCCAGCATCTGGCTGTCGTTCCAAGGCTCGGTTGACCAGTTCCCGCTGTTCTGCGCCATGATCTACTCCGCCGCCATCGCGGGCTTCGGGGCCATCCGTTCGGTCATGGTGTTGCAATACCAATCGACAAACTGGATCACGCCTTCTTCCTGAATCGTCGAATAGGGGCCGGGTTCATAGGCAGGCGACAGGATGCCCTTCTGGTTTTCCTCCACCACCAAGCGATCCTCATCATTGGTGTGCATCCACACATCGGTCAGGTTGGCCAGATCGTAATCCACCCCTTCGACCGCATCCTTATGCACCAACCAGGTCGTCGTCACCTGAGTCTCGGTCGCCGAGATCGGCAGCACCCGGAAGGTGATCGCATGATCGCCAAGGAAGTGGTTCCAGGTGTTCGGGTAATGATAAAACAGCAACGTGCCCGCATCGTTGAACGGCATTGTGCCCATCCGCTTCGCCACCGCCGCCTTGGTGTCCATCGTGTAGCTTTCGGCGTTGTTCAACAACGGCACCCGCGCCAGCCGCCACTGCATCGCCGCATCATGGGTAAAGCGCGACGGCAAACCAGCCGCCTCACAGCGCGCCCAATGCTCCAGAATCTCGCCACTCGCCTCATGCGGCCCGCTCATCGCCGCGATCTTCGGGCTGTCCGAGAACGTCCGGCACAGCGACGGATGCGAGCCACCGCAATGATAGCACTCGCGGTTGTTCTCGATCACCAGCTTCCAGTTGCCGTTCTCGACGATGGTCGAGGTGAAGGCCACCTTGGAGTCCTTCAACCCCGAAGGCGCAAGGAACCCCATCATATGCTTCGCCAGTTCCGCAACCGGCGGCGGCACTTGCGCGAGACAGATAAACACCATCCCGCCCAGATCAACGCAATGCACTTTCTTCAAGCCATGCTCTGCCGGGTTGAAACTTTCCTGCATATCCCGCGCATATTGCAGCTTGCCGTCCAGATCATAGGTCCACTGGTGATACGGGCAGACCAGCTTCGGCCCCGACCCGCTTTCCTTCGCGCACAGCCGCTGCCCGCGATGCCGACAGACGTTATGAAACGCCCGAACCATCCCATCATTGCCACGCGTCAAAACCACCGGATAGGCCCCAACCTGCAAGGTCATAAACGCCCCGGCTTTCGGTAGTGCAGCGGCGGGCGCTGCAAACAGCCACTCGCGGTAAAAAATCTGCGCGAGGTCGGCGTTATACACGCCCTCATCGCAGTAAAGCGCATGGCTCAGCGCATAATCCTTGCGGCGCGCGGCCAATTCAGCGTGGATTTCAGCGGGATTCAACATCTGGCACCTCGTAGGTCCACGCCCCCCGCGCGGACAGTTGCATGGACGGACCGGAGGTTCTCCGGCCGGACTGGTATTCCTGTGCAAGGCTGGTTTCCGGGCTGGAGAAAGGGGCCTTGCGGCCCGAGCATGACACCTTCCCAAGACACAAAGTCTCAGTGGCCTCCTGTCGCGCTTTGCTTTCCGTCGCCGTTGCGGGGCAGCGCCGGCCCTGCTCCGGTTTCCCAATTCTCCACCCTTGCGAGCAGCACCTTACAGGCGCAATAAAACACGGCCCCGCGTGTCGCGATAGGCCATTTGCGACCCCTGCGGATACGCCAAAGACGCCGCATGTTTTCCCTGCAAACCAAAGCCCCAGCGCCCGATTCGCAGACGGGCAAAACACACCGAAACCCCGGAAATGACAAAGGCCCAACCGTTTCCGGTCGGGCCTTAAGTTGTGGTGGTGAGCCGGACGGGACTCGAACCTGTGACCCGCTGATTAAAAGTCAGCTGCTCTACCAACTGAGCTACCGGCCCACAACTGCCGCGCTGATTAGGGTGCGGGCTGGATGGGGTCAAGAGACAAAACGCGGGCCTCTGGCAAAAAGCTGCGCTGCGGCGTATATGCAGGCCATGGAAAACGCCGCAGACGCCCCGAAAACCCCAAGCGCCATTGCCTTCATGAAGATGCATGGTGCGGGAAATGATTTTGTCATCATCGACTCGCGGGGCCGCGAGGCGGTGGTCACGGCCAAACTGGCACAGGCCTTGGGCGACCGCCACCGTGGCACCGGCTTTGATCAGCTGGCAGAGATTCGCGATTCGCAAACCGCCGATTTCGCACTGGATTTCTGGAACAGCGACGGCAGCCGCGCAGGCGCTTGCGGCAACGCCACCCGCTGCGTGTCCGATTACATGATGCAGGAACTTGGCCGCAACGCGCTGACCCTGACCACCGAGCGCGGCCAACTCCACGCAATCCGCCTCCCCGATGGCCGCATCTCCGTCAACATGGGCCACCCGCAATGCGATTGGTCCGAAATCCCGCTCTCCCACGCCGTCGATACCCTGCACCTCCCCCTCCCCGGCACCCCCGCCGCCGTGGGCATGGGCAACCCGCATTGCGTGTTCTTCGTGCCCGATGCCGAGGCGGTCAACCTGACCGTTGAGGGCCCCGGCACCGAACATCACGAGCTTTTCCCGCAGCGCACCAATGTCGAATTCGCCCACCTCCTTGGCCCCGACCATCTGCGGATGCGGGTGTGGGAGCGTGGCGCAGGCATCACCCTCGCCTGCGGGTCCGGCACCTGTGCCACCGTGGTCGCCGCCCATCTGCGCGGCCTGACCGGACGCTCTGTGACGGTCGAGGCCGACGGCGGCACCCTGCACGTCGATTGGCGCGAGGATGGCGTCTGGCTGACCGGCCCCACCGCGCATATCTTCAACGCCACCCTGACTCCCGCCTTTCTGGCCGCGCTATGAACGCCGCCCCGCCGATTTTCGCCACCCTCGGTTGCCGCCTGAACGCCTACGAGACTGAGGCGATGAAGGAACTCGCCGCCGCCGCAGGGGTGGAAGGCGCGGTCGTCGTCAACACCTGCGCCGTCACCGCTGAGGCGGTGCGCAAGGCCAAACAGGAAATCCGCAAACTCGCCCGCGAAAACCCCGGCGCACAGATCATCGTCACTGGCTGCGCCGCGCAGACCGAGCCCGAAACCTTCGCCGCCATGGCCGAAGTGACCAAGGTGATCGGCAATACCGAGAAAATGCAGGCGGCGACTTGGGCCAACCTCAAAGCCCCCGACCTGATCGGCGTCACCGAACGCGTGCAAGTCGACGACATCATGTCGGTGAAAGAGACCGCAGGCCATCTGATCGACGGCTTTGGTCGCCACCGCGCCTATGTCCAGGTGCAAAACGGCTGCGACCACCGCTGCACCTTCTGCATCATCCCCTATGGGCGCGGCAATTCCCGCTCCGTCCCCGCTGGCGTGGTCGTCGAACAGATCAAGCGCCTCGTGGACAAAGGCTTCAACGAAGTCGTCCTCACCGGCGTTGACCTCACCTCATGGGGTGCCGACCTGCCCGCCACCCCGCGCTTGGGCGATCTGGTCATGCGCATCCTGCGCCTTGTCCCCGACCTGCCCCGCCTGCGGATCTCCTCCATCGACAGTATCGAGGCCGACGACGCCCTGATGGGGGCCATCGCCACCGAGCCCCGCCTGATGCCCCACCTGCACCTGTCACTTCAGGCCGGCGACGACATGATCCTGAAACGCATGAAACGCCGCCATCTGCGCGACGACGCCATCCGCTTCTGCGAAGACGCCAAAAAACTCCGCCCCGACATGATCTTCGGCGCCGACATCATCGCAGGCTTCCCCACCGAGACCGAAGCGATGTTCGAAAACAGCCTGAAACTGGTCACAGACTGCAATCTCACCTTCCTGCACGTCTTCCCCTTCAGCCCCCGCAAAGGCACCCCCGCCGCCCGGATGCCGCAACTGCAAGGCCCCGAGATCAAATCCCGCGCCGCCCGCCTCCGCGCCGCAGGCGACGCCGCCCTCTCCCGCCACCTGACCGCCCAAGTAGGCACAACGCACCGCATCCTGCTGGAAGGTCCCCGCTTGGGCCGCACCGAACAATTCACCGAAGTCAGCTTCGAGACCGACCATCCCGAAGGCCAAATCCTCACCGCCACCATACGCGGCATAGAAGGCGCGCGGTTGTTGGCCTAAAGAACGGTGGGTTAAAACCCACCCTACACCTCTCCTGCAATACCCCTCTTTGAATTTGATGTCGGATGCCTCCGGCGGGGATATTTGAGCAGAGAGGATGACCAAAAAGCTGCCCCTGCCAATTTCATCTGTTCCTAAATATCCCCGCCGGAGGCTCCGCGCGATCAACGCGCAATTCCGTCAAAAGGTAAACACGCGGTAAACGCCGCAGCCAGTCCCTTTGATTTTCCAAACAAAAATATCCTGTCCACGCGTGGACACATCTCAAATCCGAAACCCCTCCGGGATCGCATCCCGCCCCTCCAGCACCAGATCCACCATGACCTCAGCCACCTTAGGGGCCATCCCGAAGCCAATCTTAAACCCCCCGTTGGCCACAAAATGCCCCGCCCGCCCCGGCCAAGCCCCCAATAGAGGCGCGCGAGATTTTGCCCGAGGCCGCACCCCCGCCCATCTCTCCACCACTTCCGCCCCCGCCAGCACCGGCAAAGCCGCCACCGCCCGCGCGTGCAACTCCTCGGCTTGATAATCCACGCCCATGTCAGTCCAGACCGCCTCGGATGTAGACCCCACCGCCACCGTCCCATCCACATGCGGCACCACATGCAGCCCCCCCGCAAACAGTTGCGGCAACCCCTGCGCCGGGTAGCGCAGCAAGATCGCCTGCCCCTTCACCCCACCGCCGACAACCCGCCCCAAATCCGCGCCCAAGCTGGCCAGCCCCGCCACCCCCGTCGCCCAGACCACCGGCCCCACATCGTCAGCGTCGCCCACAACAACCTCCCCCCCCGCACCCTCAATCGCCGCGACCAGTGCCGCGCACCCCATCCGAGGGTGCAGCCGCGCGCTCAAACTATCCTCCACCAACCACCCCGAAGCCGACGCAGGCTCCCACGCCCCGCCCGTCGCAGCCACCACCCGCCACGCCGCCTGCCCGCGCCACAGCCGAACTGCCTCGCCCCCCCGCGCCTGCGCCAGTTCTACTGCCGCCTGATCCGCCAAAGGTTGCAACCGCCCGACCCGCCCATAGCCTGACACCCGCCCCGAAGCCGCCTCCACCGCGCCCCACCACTCCGAGGCCATCAGCAAACTCTCCAACTGAAACGCCTTCTTCGCGTTCCAGCTTTCCGGCACATGCGGGCTGAGCGCGCCCACCACGCCGCCCGAAGACCCCGCCCCGATGCCAACCGCCTCAATCACCCGCACGCGCGCGCCCCGCCGCGCCGCTTCCCACGCCACCGACAGCCCGAAAATCCCCGCCCCCCGCACCGTCAGATCAACCCTTGCCATTCCGCCCCACCTTGCCCATGGTCCGCCCGACCAAGGGCATATGACAATGACGACCACCCCACAATCAGCCCTGACATGGCAAGACGGCGTGATCCCCGTCTCCCCCCGCTTCGACGACCCATATTTCTCCAAAAACGACGGCCTGTCCGAAACCCGCCACGTCTTCCTGCAAGGCAACGACCTGCCCGCCCGCCTCCTCCCCGGCTTTCACGTCGCCGAACTTGGCTTTGGCACCGGCCTAAACCTGCTGGCCCTTTCACTGATCACCCAAACCCCCATCCGCTTCACCAGCTTTGAAGCCTTTCCGCTGCCCGCCGCGGACATCGCCCGCGCCCTTGATCACTTTCCCGAAGCCCGCGCCGTGGCCGAGCCGTTCCTGTCCGCGTGGAGCCTTGGCCAGACCAAATTCCAACTGGGCCACATCCAAGCCGAAATCATCCTCGGCGACGCCCGCGACACCCTCGCCGCATGGCCCGATAAAGCCGACGCATGGTTCCTCGACGGCTTCTCTCCAGCGAAAAACCCCGAACTCTGGTCGCCCGAGATCCTCACCGAAGTCGCCCGCCACACCGCCCGTCACGGCACTTTCGCCACCTACACCGCCGCAGGCCATGTCCGCCGCGCGCTACAAGACGCTGGCTTTGAAGTCACCCGCCGTCCCGGCCATGGCCGCAAAAAACACATGTCCGCAGGAATGCTAAAATGAACAACCGCAAAGGCATCCTCTTGATGATCGCCGCCATCGCGGCCTTCGCGGTGCAAGACGCGTTGTCACGCCTGCTCGCAGGCAACTACAACACGCTGATGGTGGTGATGATCCGCTATTGGGTCTTTGCCGCCTTCGTGATCACCCTTGCGCTGCGCCGCCCCGAGGGCATCCGCGCCGCCCTTCGCTCTCGCCGCCCCACAGCCCAAGCCCTGCGCGCCACCCTGCTGGTGGTGGAAATCTGCGTCATGGTCTATGCCTACACCCTGATCGGGCTGATCAATGCCCATGCAGTCTTCGCCGTCTGCCCGCTGATCGTCGTCGCCATGTCCGGCCCGATCCTGGGCGAACGCCTCACTTGGCAACGCTGGGCCACGGTCGGCGTTGGCCTGATCGGCGTTCTCATCATCCTGCGCCCCGGCCAAGGTGTATTCAGTTGGGCCGCCCTCCTCCCCCTGATCACAGCGCTGTTCTTTGCCGCCTACAGCGTGCTGACCCGCCTGACCGCACGGGACGAAGCCTTCTTCCCCAGCTTCTTCTGGCCCGCCTTCTTGGGAGCCATCATGATGACCGCCCTCGGCCTGCCGCAGTGGCAAGCGATCCAACCGCAAGACTGGCCGATCTTCGCCACCTATGCCATGATCTCGATCCTGTCGAACTGGCTGCTGCAAAAGACCTATGAGGTCGCCGAGGCCTCTGCCGTGCAACCCTTCGCCTATCTGCATTTCGTGTTCATCGCGATCTTGGGAATGGCCTTCTTTGACGAGGAATTGGCACTCCCCGTGATCCTCGGTGCCGCCCTGATCATCGCCGCCGGGATCTACTCGCTGTGGCAGACCAAAGCCGCCCCGAAGGTGATGCCATGAAAACGGAACAAAACCTGAAGCTCGGCATCTGGCTGATGGTCGCCAGCACCGTGGTGTTCGCGCTGCAAGACGGCATCTCGCGGCACCTTGGGGGCACCTACAACGTCTATATGGTGGTGATGATCCGGTTCTGGGTGTTTGCCGCCTTTGTGATAGCCCTCGCCGCCCGAAGCCCCGGAGGTGTGCGTGCCGCCATCGCCACCCGCTTCCCCGCCCAGCAAATCACCCGCGGCGTGATCCTCGTCGCCGAGGTCTGCGCCATGGTGCTGGCCTTCATCAATCTGGGCCTGATCCAAAGTCACGCAGTCTTCGCCTGCTATCCCCTGCTGGTCGCCGCCCTCTCCGGCCCGGTCTTAGGAGAGAAAGTCGGCTGGCGGCGCTGGACCGCCATCGCCATCGGCTTTGTCGGCGTGCTGATCATTCTGGAACCGGGCTTTGCCGTGTTCTCGCCTTGGGCGCTGATCCCCTTCATCAGCGCCTTCATGTTCGCGCTTTACGGATTGCTCACCCGCTTTGTCGCCCGCAAAGACGCGGCCTCGGTGTCATTCTTCTGGACAGGCGTGATCGGTGCCGCCGCGATGACCCCGATTGGCCTGTGGCATTGGCAACCGATGCTGCCCGCAGATTGGCTCTGGATGGGCGCCCTCTGCTGCACCGCGATCATCGGGCATTGGCTGCTGATCAAAGCCTATGCCGTGGCCGAGGCCTCTGCCGTGCAACCCTTCGCCTATCTGCAACTGATGTTCATCGCGCTTCTGGGCGTGTTCCTGTTCGGCGAAACCCTGCGCCCGAATGTGGCCATCGGAGCCTGCGTGGTGGTCGCCGCTGGCCTGTTCACGCTCTGGCGGCAACGGGTGAAACAGCAAGAACCGCCGCAGGTTTAGACAGCACAACATAGGGCAACGCCTGACCGCCGGGTTGGCGCAGCAACAGAAGTTCTAAGCGGTTTATCCCTCAACCCCGCCCCCAAAATTTCCTCTGGCACCGGCCCAATAGCGTCCTCCCAGCGGGGAGGGCGGGCGGGGTTTGTTCTTGAATTCGGACGGAAAGGTTTATGAGATGCGCTCCGCCCTATACCAGACGTGACGATGTGCCTAAAATTGAGTTTCTGGCGTTAGCTTCGCTAAAGTTTCAACATTTACTAGCGTACCGAGGAACATAAGCGCATACACCGCTCACATACATTTGAGGGGTATCATCTTGCGTGCAATTTTGGGACTGCTTAACACTGTTTTTGTACTTGCATGGTGGCTGAGTCTGATGGCACTGCCTATTGGTTTCATATTGATGCTTTTTGGCGGTGGTAGCAGTGTTTTCGTAAATGCAGCCATCGTGGCTGCTATAACGTCAGTAATAATTATGGCTTCTCGAATGGTGAAAAGCTAATCACCTGCCGCCAGACGGCCTTGTAAACTTGTTTACACTTAGAGCTCAAGAATTTGGGCGCTTAGAAAAGAAACCCCAATATCCGTGGAAAGCCCGTCGGTAGTCTTAGCGACACCCACCCGACAAACCGGACCAATCATATGGCCCCATCCCATAAGAAACATGGCCGGCTTCTGGGTGATTAACTTTTCATAAATTGGCCCATGAACAAGGCAGGCTTCAAACCGCCAACCTCACCGCCCCGTCAATTCCGCCGAAATCCGCACCGGCCCCGACACCCCTTTCAGCTTGGCGCGGTAGATCACCACCCCCTCCGCCACCCGCATCACATAGGTCCGGGTTTCGGCAAACGGGATCATCTCGACCCAATCCACCACATCGACGCTGTCCTTCCTCGGATCGCCAAACTGCGTGATCCACTTCCTTGGCCGCCCCGGTCCCGCGTTATAGCCCGAAGCCACCAGCGCCACCGAAGGGCCAAATTCCTCAATCATATGGCTGAGATAGATCGACCCCATCCGCACATTGAACGGCGGATCAGCGGTCAATCTTCCAGCGGAAGACGTCTCGCCCAGCCCCTTCGCGACATGCTCGGCGGTCGCTGGCATCACCTGCATCAACCCCCGCGCGCCCGCTTTGCTCTGCGCGGCAGGGTCAAACTCACTCTCGCGCCGCGAAATCGACAAAGCCAAAGCCCGGCTGACCGCCAGCCCATCCGGCACCATCGCGGGCATCGGATAATAGGCGCGCGGCAGGATCACCCCGCGCTCCGCCGCCTGTTTGGCGACCAGCAAAGCGATATGCGGCTCATCCATCCGCAAGGCGAGATCAGCCAGTTGTTCCAAACCCTTAGCATCCAAGCCTTCCGCCACCTGCAGGAAAAACCGCTTCGCCGTCGTGCGATCCCCGGCCTCGGCCAAGGCCATCCCCGCCGACAGAACCGTGGACCCGGCAAAGCCAGCAGTCCGCCATCCCGGCGTAGGCTCGCCCACATTCACCAAAGCCGGGTCCAGCGGCAGCCCGATCTTCTCGCTAGCCAGCATCCCGTAATAGGCCGTCTGATTGCGCGCCGCCCCGGCGTAGGCGGCATCCGCACCCGCCTTGTCGCCCTTGGCCTCCAGCGCCCGTCCCATCCAATATTCCGCCCGCGCCACCGAGATCGGCGTCACCACCGCTTCCTTCAAATGCTTGAAATGCTTGATCGCCACATCCGGCTCACCCAGTTTCCGCAAAGCGATAAACCCGGCCAGAAACTCCAGATCGACGTAATCATTGCCCTTCGTCATCTGATGGTTCGCGGCCACCCGCAGCGCCAGCTTCGGCTCGCCCTGCCGCAGCAACACCCGCGCCAAATCCGCCCG
This sequence comes from uncultured Cypionkella sp., assembly GCA_964387655.1. Taxonomy (GTDB): domain Bacteria; phylum Pseudomonadota; class Alphaproteobacteria; order Rhodobacterales; family Rhodobacteraceae; genus Cypionkella. The sequence continues at coordinate 17,848 of CAYLYV010000010.1, forward strand.
CCGCTTGCCCCAAGCCTCGGGGTCGCCCAAACCCGCCGCCGTCTTGCTGCGCTCTAAAATCAGCGTCGCCGCATCGTCATAGCGATCCGCCCGCATCCGGTAAGTGTAGCGCTCATAGGCCAGCCCCGGATCGCCCAGCATGGCTTTCGGCACCGCATCGACCAGATCCACCGCAGCCGCAGAATCCACCCGCAACGCCATCCGCGCCATCGCCAAGGTCCGCCAATCCTTCGAGACCCGCGGCAGCATCCGCTCGGCCTCGGCCTTGCGCCCGCCGTCCCACAGGATCCGGTCCAGCCGCACCTCGTGCGCCACCGCCAAGGGTGCCCCCATGATGCCCAGCATCGCAGTCTCATCCGCCGCTTCAAACTTCAGCGTGGTCCAGGCCCGAAACGCCTCGGCCTCGGCATCACCAGAGCGTCCCAAAGCGACCAGCGCCGTGACCAAAGCCACCGCCCCTGCGCCGGTCTTCGGCTTCTCCGCCGCAAAATACGCCACCACCCGCGCCGGATCGGTGGAGCGCGCCACCGCGACCTCACCCTTTTCACGCAGCAAAGCCAGCCCCGGCCAGTCCGGCCTGCGGGCGATAAACCCCTCGTAATCGCCCAAGCGGCCCTGCCCGTCGCGCAGCCATTGCCACAGGATCACATCGCCGCCGATCGCCCCCGCCCCCTGTGCTGCCGACAGCGCGGCAGGCCAATCCTTGGCCTCCGCCGCTTTCAATGCGGTTGAGAACGACGCGGCCTGATCGGCCCGCGCCATAGGAGATATCGCCAGGGAAACGCCGATTATGACCGCTTTTGCGATCTTGCTTATTCTGCTCATGCAGTGATTTTGCCCCAGAGCCCGGATTCCCACAACCCAAAACCCCGTGAACCCAGCAATTCGCCGCCCAGACTTGGCAAAACGCCGCTCGCCAGTTAGGTAGGCAGCGCTGACACAACGGCGATTCCAGATCGCCCCTCCAGAGGAGACGCGCACCATGATCACAGGGTCCATTCCCGCACTGGTTACGCCGTTCAAGAACGGTGAACTCGATCTGGTGACGCTGAAGAAGCTGGTCGAATGGCATATCGCCGAAGGCTCCACGGGCTTGGTCCCGGTTGGCACCACCGGCGAAAGCCCGACGCTGTCCCACGAAGAACACCAAAAGGTCATCGAAGTGGTGGTGGAAACCGCCGCTGGCCGCGTGCCGGTGATCGCGGGGGCCGGGTCGAACAACACCTCGGAAGGCATCAGCCTGATCCGCTTTGCCGAGAAAGTCGGCGCCGATGCCGCCCTTGTGGTGACGCCCTATTACAACCGCCCGACTCAGGCCGGGCTTGTGGCGCATTACACCGCCCTGCACGACTGCTGCACGCTGCCGATCATCATCTACAACATCCCCGGCCGCTCGGTGGTCGATATGTCGCCCGACACGATGGGCACCTTGGCAAAACTGCCGCGCATCATCGGCGTCAAAGACGCCACCGGCAAGATCGAGCGCGTCTCGATGCAGCGCGCCACCTGTGGCGCTGATTTCATCCAACTGTCGGGTGAAGACGCCACCGCTCTGGGCTTCAACGCCCATGGTGGCATTGGCTGTATCTCGGTGACCGCCAATGTCGCGCCGCGTCTGTGCGCCGAGTTCCAAGCGGCGACGCTTGCCGGAGACTACACCAAGGCGCTGGCGTACCAAGACAAACTGATGCCGCTGCACGAAGCGATCTTCCTGGAGCCAGGCCTCGTCGGTGCAAAATACGGCTTGTCACTTCTGGGCCTCTGCGCCGAGGATGTCCGCCTGCCGCTGGTGGGCCTGACCGATCCCACCAGGGCCCGCATCAAAGCCGCGATGCAGCACGCAGGCCTGATCTAACGCTTTCACATTGGCCTAAATATCCCCGCCGGAGGCTCCCCGCGCCAGCCTCGGATGCCTCCGGCGGGAGTATTTCAAAAAGAGCAATTCTCCAGAAAGTCCCGATGACCCCCAACCTGCGCGGCAGCCTTTACATGACCGCGTCGATGGCGGGCTTCGCGGCAGAGGATGCGTTCCTGAAAGCCGCCAGCCAGTCCATTCCGGTGGGCGAGGCGATTTTGATCATGGGTCTGATCGGAATTGCTGTCTTTGCCGCTTTGGCGATGCGGGTGGGCGACCCACCCGTCCCGCGCGCAATGTTCACCGGCACGATGGCGCTGCGCTCGGGGTTTGAGATCACCGGGCGGCTGTTCTATGCCTTGGCCATTGCGCTGACGCCGATTTCCGTCGCCTCGGCCATTCTGCAAGCCACGCCTTTGGTGGTGGTGCTGGGCGCGGCGGTGATCTTTGGCGAAACCGTTGGGCTGAAACGATGGTTGCTGATCCTGCTCGGCTTCATCGGCGTCTTAATCATCCTGCGCCCCGGCCTTGATGGCTTCTCGGCCCTGTCGCTGCTGGCCCTCGTCGCCATGCTCGGCTTCGCGGGCCGCGATCTTGCCACCCGTGCAGCCCCCCCGGCGCTGTCAAACGCACAACTCGGCGTCACCGGATTTATCATGCTGGCACTGTCCGGCGCGATCATCACCGCCGTCACCGGCAAAGCCACGCTGCCCAACCCGCAAACCCTTGGTCTGATCGCCGGGGCCGCCGCCTTCGGCATCGCCGCTTATGCCGCGCTGACCACCGCGATGCGCAGCGGTGAGATCGCCGTCGTCACCCCGTTCCGCTACACCCGCCTGCTGTTTGCTATGATCCTCGGCGTCACGGTGTTTGGCGAGCGTCCCGACGCCGCCACCCTGACCGGCGCCGCGATCATCGTCGCCTGTGGCGTGATCATCCTTGGCCAGAACCGCCGCCGCTAATTTCAGCGCGCGCGACTGGACTCTGCGCAGCCGAACCCCTATTTCCAGCGCATTATGGTAGAAAAATCAGACCCCAACTCCAAACTGATCGCCGAAAACCGCCGCGCCCGCTTCGATTACGCCATCGAATGGGATCTGGAGGCTGGCATCATGCTGCACGGCTCCGAAGTCAAATCCCTGCGCAAGGGTGGCTCGAACATTGCCGAAAGCTATGCCTCGGTTGAGGGCGGCGAGTTGTGGCTGATCAACGGCTATATCGCGCCCTATCTGCAGGCTGTGATGTTCCCGCATGATGAACGCCGCCGCCGTAAGCTATTGGTAAATAAGAAAGAACTCTCGCGTCTGTGGAATGCGGTTGGCCGTGAAGGCATGACCATCGTTCCGTTGAAAATGTATTTCAACGAACGCGGCATGGTGAAACTGAAGCTGGGCGTCGCCAAGGGCAAAAAACTTGCCGACAAGCGCGAGACCTCTGCCAAGCGCGATTGGGATCGGCAAAAATCACGCATTATGAAGGAAGGCATGAAGGCAAAGCTTTAGCATTCTGCTGAAAACATTGCCTAAATGCCTAGATTCTGGTATAATTCCCCCTATCCGGTCCTAGACCTCCGGGTCCAGAAATGGCCGGGAAATGTCACGCCACAACGGCGGGCATCATGTGGGAAGGAATGAGTATCATGGATATGAACTTTATCATCCAGCTGATCGCAGGTGCGCTGGGTGGCAACGCGGCAGGCGCGGTGCTGAAAAACCTGAACCTCGGCACATTGGGCAACTCGATCGTCGGCATCCTTGGCGGCGGTCTGGGCGGCCAGATCCTTGCCATGGTGGGCGGCGCAGGGGCAACTGCGGCAGCCACTGGTGCCACCGATATGACCTCGATCATCACCTCGGTGCTTTCGGGCGGCGTGGGTGGTGGTGTGCTGATGGCGATTGTCGGCGCGGTCAAGAACGCGATGGCGAAAAGCTAATTTTATTGCGCGGGCGAGCCATTGCGCGCCCGCGCTCTCTTGTCTGGCAGCGCCCTTGGGTTTAACTGCATCGGCATCCCCGCCGATTTCCGCAGCCCGAGGCCCCAGATGACCCCCTCTCCCGCCGATGATCCGAAAACCCTGGTCAGCACCGCTTGGCTGGCAGCCCACCGCGCCGACCCCGATCTGCGGCTGATCGACGCAAGCTGGTATCTGCCCGACGCAGGCCGCAACGCCCGCGCCGAATATGCCGAGGCCCATATCCCCGGCGCGCGGTTCTTCGACATTGACGAGATCACCGACCAACGCTCTGCCCTGCCGCATATGGCACCGCCGCCCGAGAAATTCATTTCGAGGCTGCGCGCCATGGGCATCGGCGATGGGCATCAGGTGGTGATTTATGACGGCTCCGGCCTGTTTTCCGCCGCCCGCGTGTGGTGGACCTTCCGGCTGATGGGCAAAACCGACGTGGCCGTGCTGGATGGCGGCCTGCCGAAATGGCGCGCCGAGGGGCGCGAGATCGAAGACATGCCCCCCATCGTGCGCGACCGCCATATGACCGTCAGCCGCCAGAACCATCTGGTGAAAGATGTGACGCAAGTCGCCCATGCCGCGAAACTCGGCGAGGCCGAGATCATCGACGCCCGCTCCGCCCCCCGCTTCAAGGGCGAAGTGGCCGAGCCCCGCCCCGGCCTGCGTGCGGGCCATATTCCGGGGGCCAAGAACGTGCCCTACAGCACGCTTCTGAACCCCGATGGCACGATGAAATCCCCCGATGCCCTGCGCAGCCTGTTCGAGGCCGCAGGCGTGAACCTCGCCAAGCCCGCCATCACCTCTTGCGGATCAGGCGTGACGGCGGCGATCCTCAGCCTCGCGCTGGAACGCATCGGCCACCGCAACCATGCGCTCTATGATGGTTCTTGGGCCGAATGGGGCATGTATGACGACCTCGCGGTCGAAAAAGGATAAGCTATGTTAGAAGCGCTGAACCCGCAGCCGCAGGACAAAATCCTGCAACTGATCCAGATGTACAAAGATGATCCGCGGAGCGATAAAATCGACCTCGGCGTCGGTGTCTACAAAGACGCCACTGGCCTGACCCCGGTGATGCGCGCGGTGAAAGCCGCCGAGAAAAAGCTGTGGGAGGTCGAGATCACCAAGACCTATACCGGCCTTGCGGGCGAGCCCGCCTATAACGCCGCGATGGTCAAAATGATCCTCGGCGATGGCTATGCCGACCGTGTGGCCTCAGTCGCCACCCCCGGCGGCACAGGCGCAATCCGTCAGGCGCTGGAGTTGATCAAGCTGGCCTGCCCAAACGATACGGTGGGGCTGTCGAACCGGACTTGGCCGAACCATCCGTCGTTCATCAAATACCTTGGCATGAAGATGGCCGACTACCGCTATTTCGACGCCGCAACCCGTGGCATCGACTTTGCCGGGCTGATGGAAGACCTTGGCGCGGTGCAGGCCGGCGATGCCGTTCTGCTGCACGGCTGCTGCCACAACCCGACCGGGGCCAATCTGAACGCCTATCAATGGGCCGAAGTGGCGAAACTGCTGCTGGCCAAAGGCGCTATCCCCTTCATCGACCTCGCGTATCAAGGCTTCGGCGATGGGCTGGAGGAAGACGCCGCCGCCACAAGGATGATCGCCAACACTTTCCCCGAAGCGCTGATTGCCGCCTCTTGCTCGAAGAACTTCGGCATCTACCGCGAGCGCACCGGCATCCTGATCGCCCTCGGCGACCCCGCCCGCCGCGCCGTCACCCAAGGCAACCTCGCCTTCCTCAACCGTCAAAACTACAGCTTCCCGCCCGATCACGGCGCGCGGCTGGTGACGATGATCCTGGAAGATGACGCTCTACGCGCCGACTGGAAGGCCGAGCTTGAGGAAGTCCGCCTCAACATGCTGACCCTGCGCCAGTCTCTCGCCGATGAACTCCGCCGCGCCACCAATTCGGATCGGTTTGATTTCGTGGCAACCCATCGCGGTATGTTCAGCCGCCTCGGCCTGAGCGAAGCACAGGTCAACATCCTGCGGGACCAGCACGGCATCTACATGGTTGGCGACAGCCGCATCAACATCGCGGGTCTGAACGCCAAAACCGTGCCGATCCTCGCCAAAGCCATCGCTGGCCTTTCCGGCTAACCGGAAAATCCAATTTTCCGGCACGATTTTCGCTCCGAAAATCGCCCACCCAATGAAAACGGCCCGCAGAGGGAGGATCCTGCGGGCCGTTCTCTTGTCAACACCCGGCGGGGAGGACCGCCGGATGGTGTCGTTATCAGCCGTGATACGCCGCTTCGCCGTGCGAGGCCAGATCAAGGCCCTGGCGCTCGGTATCCGCATCCACGCGCAGACCGATGGTCATGTCGATCAGCTTGTAGATGATGAACGAGATCACACCCGACCAGACCAGCGTGATCGCCACAGCTTCGATCTGGATCCAGACTTGCGCGCCGATGGAGTAATCATCGCCTTTGACGCCACCCAAGGATCCCGCCGAGAACACCCCGGTCAGCACCGCACCGATGATCCCGCCGACGCCGTGGATGCCGAACACATCCAAGCTGTCGTCATACTGGAACTTGTTCTTCACCACGGTGACGAAGAAATAGCAGCCCAGCACCGCGATGATGCCCAGCGCAATCGCGCCCATCGGCCCCACCGTACCACAAGCCGGGGTGATCGCGACCAGACCGGCCACCATGCCCGAAGCCGCCCCCAGCATCGACGCTTTGCCGCGCTGAATGCCTTCCAGCAGCGACCAAGCCAGCGTTGCCGCAGCGGTTGCAAGGAAGGTGTTGATCATCGCCAAAGTCGCACCACCGTTGGCTTCAAGGTTAGAGCCGACGTTGAAGCCAAACCAACCAACCCACAGCATCGAAGCGCCGATCATCGTCATCACCATCGAATGCGGAGCCATGTTCTCTTTGCCGTAGCCCACACGTTTGCCGATCACGAGGCAGCCAACCAGCGCCGCAATACCGGCGTTGATGTGCACAACCGTGCCGCCTGCGAAGTCAATCGCACCCATCACAAAGATCAGGCCCGACGCATCCCAGACCATATGTGCGATCGGGAAGTACACGAACGTCACCCACAAGGCGCAGAATGCCAGCACAGCGGTGAACTTCACCCGCTCGGCAAAAGCGCCGATGATCAGGCCGGGGGTGATCGCGGCAAAAGTCATCTGGAAGGCGATGAACAGATATTCCGGGATCACATACCCCGCCGAGAAGGTGGCGGACATGCTGTCAGGCGTCACACCCGAAAGGAACAGTTTGCCAAAGCCGCCCCAATAGGGCGAGGTGCCGCCGCCGAAGGTCACCGAATAGCCGTAGAGCGCCCAGATCACCATCACCAGACAGGCGATCAGCGTGGTCTGCATCAGGATCGACAGCATGTTCTTGCTGCGCACCAAGCCGCCGTAAAACAACGCAAGTCCGGGGATCGTCATGAACAGCACCAGCGCGGTCGAGGTCATCATCCACGACACGTCGCCCTTGTCCATCACCGGAGCCGCAGCTTCGGCCACAGCCTCAACCACCGGGGCTGTGGCATCCGTTGCAGTCTGCGCCAAAGCGGGCAAAGCCGCCATGATCGCCGCCGCAGTCAGTCCTAATTTCTTCAGCATGTTCTGTCCCCTCTCACAGCGCGTCGTCATCGACGTCGCCGGTGCGCACCCGCAAGGCGCTCTCCACATTCAACACGAAAATCTTGCCGTCGCCGATCTTGCCGGTGCGGGCGGTCTTGGTGATCGCCACCACCACGGTATCGGCCAGCGCATCGGTGACGACGATCTCCAGCCGCATCTTCGGCACGAAGTTCACCGCATATTCTGCACCGCGGTAGATTTCGGTATGGCCCGACTGCATGCCGAAACCCTTGATTTCTGTCACCATCATCCCCTGCACGCCGATCGCGGTCAGCGCTTCGCGGACCTCGTCCAGCTTGTAGGGCTTGATGGCAGCTATGATCATTTTCACGGTGCACCCCTTTGTTTCCCAAGGCCCTTGGCGGCCCTCACTCGTGATCAGGCGGCCTTCGCATCTGCAGCACAAGTTTCAGATGGCGTAAAAATTGGGCGCAGGGGGTCATTGCCTAATATTTAATCACTCCGCCACGCCTGCGATGCAAATTTAAGCGGCAAGGAACCGCGAATCGGCAGCACCGCCGCTTCGCATTTCCGGGTGAACCGAGTAGAGTGGTAAAAACCGCTTAAAAGGGCAAAAACAGGCATGGCGACATCGGGCAAGGGCGGCAAATCGCTGGTGGCAGACCGGCGCTATATCGCGCAAAAAGCAGCCACCACAGGCGGGCGCGGCACCCCGCCGCCCCACAAACCAGCGCCGCGCAAGGCAGCCCCGCGTCGGTCGGGCAATATCTTGACCCGCTTCGTCTCGGGCATCTGGCGGATCATCTGGGGCACATTCTGGCGCGTCGCCGCCGTCTGCGGCATGGTGCTGGCGGGTATCGTGTTCTACTTCTACCAGCAACTCCCGCCGGTAAACGCCCTGCTTGACGGCCGCGCCAAAGGCTCGGTCACGCTCTTGGACCGCAACGACACCGTCTTCGCCTGGCGCGGGGAAACCTTCGGCGGCCAGATCACCGCTGACACCGTCTCGCCCTACCTGAAAAACGCCGTGATCGCGACCGAGGACAAACGGTTCTACCAACACTTCGGCGTCTCCCCCCGCGGCATCGCCTCTGCGATCAGCATCAACCTTGCCGCAGGCCGTGGCCCGCTGGAGGGCAACGGCGGCTCGACCATCACCCAACAGGTGGCCAAACTGCTCTGCCTCGGCGTGCCCTATGATCCGAAACAGTGGAAATCTGAGGCCGATTATGAAGCCGACTGTCGCGGCGGTGGCGTCAAACGCAAGCTGAAAGAGATCCCCTATGCCATTGCAATGGAAGCGAAATATACCAAAGAAGAAATCCTGACGATCTACTTCAACCGCGCCTATCTCGGTGCAGGCGCACGCGGCTTTGAAGCCGCAGCCCAGCGCTATTTCGGCACCTCCGCCAATGATCTGACCCCCGCCCAAGCGGCGATGCTGGCGGGCCTGTTGAAAGCGCCGTCGAAATACGCCCCCACCAACAGCCTGAAACGCGCGCAAGACCGCGCTGATGTGATCATCGACCTGATGGCCGAACAGGGCTATCTCACGGCCGAGGAAGCCGCCGACGCCCACGCGCATCCAGCCCAGCTTTCCGATGCCGCCCAGACCAAATCCGGCGGGTTCTTCGCCGATTGGGTGATGGAAACCGCCCCCGATTTCCTGACTTCGACCACCACCGAAGACGTGGTGATGCGCACCACTTTGGATCAAAAGCTGCAACGCGACGCCGAAGAAGCCCTCGCTTGGGTGTTTGACAACAAGGTTGCCAAAGGCTCCAAAGCCCAAGCCGCGATTGTGGTGATGAGCGCGGACGGTGCCGTGCGCGCCATGGTCGGCGGGCGCAAAACCGAAAGCGCAGGTGCCTTCAACCGGGCCACCCAAGCCCTCCGCCAAACCGGTTCCTCGTTCAAACCCTTCGTCTATGCCGCCGCGCTTGATCTTGGCTGGTCGCCCTCGGATTATGTCGAGGATGTGCCGCTGACCCTGCATATCCCCGGCTCTGGCGCTTGGACACCCGACAACTATGATCACAAATTCAAAGGCTTGATCACTCTGACCCAAGCCTTGGAAGAAAGCCGCAACATCCCTGCGGTGCGCGTCTCGGAAGTGGTCGGGCGCGATGCCGTTGCAAAGGTCGCCAAAGGTTTTGGCATTCTGAACGACATCGCCCCCGGTCCGGCGCTGGCACTCGGGGCCTCGGAATCCACCCTGATTGAAATGACCGGAGCATATGCCGGCATCCTGAACGGCGGTTCTGCCGTGACGCCCTATGGTCTGGTGGAACTCAAACTCAAGGGCGAGGAAGAAAGCCTGATGGGCGCAGGCGGCGGTATTGGTGAGCGGGTGATCTCGGAAAACGCCGCCAAACTGCTGACCTTCATGATGTCGAAGGCGGTCGAAAGTGGCACCGGCACGCGGGCGCGCCTTGATGGCCGCCCCGCCGCTGGCAAAACCGGCACCACCAGCGCCGCGCGCGATGCGTGGTTCATCGGCTTCACCGCCGATTATGTCGCGGGCGTCTGGATCGGCTATGACGACAACACGCCCTTGAAAGGTGTCACCGGCGGCGGCCTGCCAGCGGAAATCTGGCACGAGGTGATGACCCGCGTCGAAGACGGCATGCCTGTCACCGAACTGCCGCTGATCGTGCCCGAATACCGCAAGCCGCCAAATGCGGGCAATGCCTCAAACCAACCCGTCGATCCGAACGCCGAGTTCCCGCAAGACCCAGCCTATCAGCAACAACCTGCGGAACCCTCGGTGCCGCTGATGAACCCCAGCGACGATCAGGTCGAGGATTTGCTGAAAGACATCCTGAAAAGCGGCAACTGATAAACTGACGCATGGTAGATGGGCGCGCGGGCTTGATCCGTGCGCCCGACGGGCTATCCTTTCCCTGTCTGAAACAGGTTAGGCGCGGGAAGGTTGGCCCGCCCCCGGCGCAAGCTGGTCCTTCCGTCAGAAATGTGACGGCCCAAGACTATCAAGGCACCCGCATCCTGCGGTGCCGATAGGAAGGGTATGAACATGAAGCCGCGTATTTCCGTTGTCACCCTGGGCGTCGCCGATCTCGAACGCGCATTGCACTTTTATCGCGACGGCCTTGGTCTTGTCACCGAAGGCATCATTGGCCGCGAGTTTGAACATGGTGCAGTGGCGTTCTTCGATCTATCTGGCGGGCTGAAACTTGCAATCTGGGCGCAAGACGACATTGCCCATGACACCGGATTGCCCAAGCAGCCGATCAGCCCCACCGCCTTCACCCTCGGCCACAACGTCCTTCATCGACAAGAGGTCGATGAAATTCTCGCCGCCGCCCAGCAGGCAGGTGCCGAGATCATTAAGCCGGCGCAAGACACGTTCTACGGCGGCTATGCGGGCTATTTTCGCGACCCGGACGCGCATCTCTGGGAAGTCGTTTGGAACCCCGAGATGTTGCCGAAAGACTAAGCCAGCACAAAACCTCAAACAAAAAAGGCGCATCCCTCACAGGATGCGCCTGATTTTTGCAGAAAAAGCCCGGTTCAGGCGGTTTTGAGATCACCGATCAGCTTGTCAATATTGCCGCCGCGCTTGTCCAGCATCGCGCCAATTTCGGTGCGCTCGGACGCCAGCATGTTCACGCCCTCAATGATGATGTTGAAGAACAGGTTGCGGCCAGATTTATCCGAGACATGCCAGCGCAGATCGAACGGCGCTTGGCCTTTCAGATGCGCGACCGAGATCACCTCATAATAGCTTTTGATCGGGCGGGCATCGGTGACTTCGATCGAGCCGCCAATGAACTCGCGGAACCGCGCGCCATATTTGCGGCTGATATAACCCTGAAACGCCTTGGTGAAGCTGGCCATCTGCGCCGAAGACGCCTTCTTGGCCGCAACCCCCAAAGCCGAACGCGCAATCGTCGGCACGTCAGCATAGCGGCTGAAAATCCGCTCAAAATCAACGAACATTGCCGATTGGCTTTTGCCGCTGGCAATCGTGGCGTTGATCTCACCCACCGCTTTGCCAATCATGTCCTTGGCATCATCCACCGTCAAAGCCAGCGAGGGCAGCGGCAAAGCCAAAGCCACCGAACCCAAGGCAAAGCCTGCCGCAAAGCGGCGACGTGACATCATGGAATGGTTATTGTGCATAGGGGTCCTCAAAGCTTTCATCCGATGGGGCCTCGCCCAGCGTGTAGTGTCGGTTTTGCAGATACAGCAGGCGGGCCTGCGCATAGGGGTCTGCACTGTCATATAGGATCGAATCCACCGTATCGCTATGGCGCGCGCGTGATCCGACCTTATCAATCACCTTGGCCCCCGTCACATAGTCACTTTCCGGTGATTTGATCAGGAAGCGCAGCGGATTGATCGCGTAATCCACCAGCAGCCCCACCGTGTCCCGCTCGGTCGAGGGGCCGACAATCGGCAACATCTGATAATTGCCCTCACCGACGCCCCAGACATACAACGTCTCGCCAAAGTCAGTTTCCTGCGCGGGCAGCCCCAAAGCGGTCGAGGGGTCAAACAACCCGCCGATCCCCGCCGTCGAGTTCACGCCAAACCGCAACGTATTGCGCGCGGCCCGCATCAGCCGCCCCTGCAAAACGTTGTTCACAATATCGCCGGGGGTGTCCAAATTGGCCGCGAAGTTATGCACCCCGGTCAGAATAGGCCCGCGCCCACTGCCCGCCACGCCAGACACCGGCTGCAACACCGCCTTGTCCACTGCGACGTTGAAGGCAAAGACTTTGCGGTTAAACCCCTCCGCCGGATCACTGACCGCGTCCGACACCGGCGCTTTGGCACAGCCCGCCACCGCGAGCGTTAATGCAATCCCAACACAACCAGCGGTAAATCGGCTGATTGTTTCAGAAAGGGATGGAATCACTTGCGCCATACTTCTACATTCCCGCCGAGGTTCACGCGTCTCACATAGATTTTGTCGGTGAAAGACAAGGAATAAGCGGCGCGGCGATCTAAGACAACGGCCAAACGTGGCCAGAGGGTGACGCTGGATGATTTCCGCCGATCCTTTTGGCCGTAAAAATGGGCTGCGGGACGAAAATAGACTGCGACAAGCAGGCTGCGGGCAGAAACGGAGATGGCGATGAGCCAAACAGACAACCGTCGCGGTGAAGCAGAGCTTCGCGCGGCACGGGCCGATCAACGTGGCCTATTGTGGGCCGTCGCTTTGTTCTCGGTCTTCGCCAACGCCCTGCAACTCACCGGCTCGCTCTACATGCTGCAGGTCTACGACCGCGTGCTGGGCAGTCGCTCGGTGGCCACCCTCGTGGCGCTGTCGGTGCTGGTGACCTTCCTGTTCCTCGCGCTTGGCATCCTCGACAACGTCCGCGCCCGGGTGATGGCCCGCATCGGTGCCAAGATGCAGGATCGCCTCGACCGCCGGGTATTTTCCGCCGCCATGCGCCGCCTGACCCTGCAACCGAACGAGCCCACCGCCATCGCCGCCCAGCGCGATCTTGAAGCGATCCAGCGGCTCTGGGCCTCGCCCGTGCTGCTGGCGCTGTTCGATCTGCCGTTCATGCCGCTGTTTTTCATCGCGATTTACATCTTCCACCCCTATCTGTTCGCCCTCTCCCTCGTCGGCGGCATCATCCTCGTCATCGTCACCATCCTGAACCAACGCCTCACCCTCGCGCCGCTGAACCGCACCAACAACCTCACCCTCGGGGCCGAGCGGATGTCCGACCTGATCAAAGGCGAATCCGAAACCGTGCAAGCCTTGGGCATGACCACCGCCACCTTTGATCGCTGGCAAAAGGCCCGCAGCGCGGCGCTTGCCGCCAGCATCAAGGCGGGCGATCTGGCTGGCAGCTTCGGCGGCATCAGCAAAACCTTCCGGGTGTTCCTGCAATCGGCCATGCTTGGCCTCGGCGCATATCTTGTGCTGCAAGGCGAACTGTCCTCCGGCGCGATGATCGCAGGCTCGATCCTGATGGGCCGCGCGCTGGCCCCGATCGAGCAGGTCATCGGTCAATGGGCGGTGATCACCCGCGCGCAAGAAGCCAACCGCCGCCTCTCTGACCTGCTGACCAAGATGCCGGAAGAACCGCCGCGCACCGCTTTGCCGCATCCCAAAGCCGTGCTCGAGGCGCAAAACCTCACCGTCATTCCGCCGGGCGAGCAACAAGCCGTGCTGCGCGCCATCAACTTCCGGCTGGAGCCCGGCCAAGCCCTCGGCGTGATCGGCCCATCAGGCGCTGGCAAATCCACCCTCGCCCGCGCGTTGATCGGCGTCTGGAAACCCGCAGGCGGCAAAGTCCGCCTCGACGGCGCGACCCTGGATCAATACGATCCGGACATTCTCGGCAGCTATGTCGGCTACCTGCCGCAGCGCATCACGCTGTTCGATGGCACGATTGCCGAGAACATCGCCCGCCTGCAAGACCACGCCGATGCCGCCAAGATCGTTGATGCGGCCAAACGCGCAGCCGCGCATGAGATGATCATCAAACTGCCCGAAGGCTACGACACCCGCATCAGCCAGATCGGCGGTCGCCTCTCGGGTGGGCAAATCCAGCGCATCGGCCTTGCCCGCGCCTTGTACAACAACCCGGTGATCTTGGTGCTGGATGAGCCGAACTCCAACCTCGACAACGACGGCACCATTGCGCTGAACACCGCGATCCGCACCACCAAAGAGGCAGGCGGTGCGGTGCTGATCATGGCCCACCGCCCCGCCGCCATTCAGGAATGCGAACTGCTACTGGTGCTGGAAGACGGTATGCGCCGCGCCTTCGGCCCCCGCGATGCCGTGCTGCGTGAAATGGTGAAGAACCACAGCCAGATCACCCAGGCGACAGCACCCGGAGGCGTATCATGACCCAACTTCCCGCTGAACGCCCGCATGGCACAGAGTTGCAAAAGACCGATCCGAAAAACCCGCCCTCTACCCTTGCCCAGGCTTGGTCCGCCCGCCGCCCGGTGATCATCGGCCTGACCACCGTGGCGCTTCTGGTGTTCGGTTTCGGCGGCTGGTCGCTGACCACCGAAATCGACGGCGCCATCGTCGCCAATGGCCAGCTTGAGGTTGAAAAGAACAAGCAGATCGTCAACCACCCCGATGGCGGCGTCGTCGCCGAAATCGCGGTGAAGGAAGCGCAAGCGGTGAAAGCCGGCGATCTGTTGATCCGTCTTGATGGCAGCCTGCTGCAATCCGAACTGGCCATTGTCGAAGGCCAGTTGTTTGAAATGATGGCGCGCCGCGCCCGCATGGAAGCCGAGCGGGATGACAATGACGCGCCCAGCTTTACCGGCGAACTCGCTGAACTCGCCAAAACCCGGCCCGATGTGGCCGAGCAGATCGAAGGCCAGCGCAAACTGTTCTTCGCCCGCCGCGAAAGCCTCGCACGGCAAAGCGAGCAGTTGGGCAAACGCGCAGGCCAGATCGGCTCGCAGATCGACGGCATCAACGCCCAGATTGACGCGCTGAAACAACAGCTTGCCCTGATCGAACAAGAACTGACCGCCCAGCAAACCCTGCTGGATAAGGGCCTCGCGCAATCCAGCCGAGTGCTGGAATTGCAACGCAACAAGGCCTCCTTGCAAGGCAGCATGGGTGAGTTGATCGCCTCCAAAGCCCAAGCCGAAGGCCGTGGCACCGAGATTGATCTGGAAGTTTTGCGTCTCGCCGCGGTGCGCCGCGAAGAAGCCAACACCCAGTTGCGCGATCTTGGCCCGCAAGCGCTGGAACTGGTCGAACGCCGCCGGGCTTTGATCGAACGCATCGCAAGGCTGGACATCCGCGCCCCGGTGTCGGGCCTGGTTCTGGGCCTGCAAGTCACCTCGCCGCGCTCGGTCCTGCGCGCAGCGGAACCCGTGCTCTATATCATCCCGCAAGACCGCCCCTTGGTGATCACCGCGCAGGTGCAGCCGATCCACATCGACGAGGTGCATGTCGGCCAACGCGTGCGGTTGGCTTTCCCGGCGTTTTCGGCCCGCACCACGCCCGAGATTTTCGGCCATGTCGCCACGATCTCGGCGG
The DNA here is from genome assembly GCA_964387655.1 of uncultured Cypionkella sp. Classification (GTDB taxonomy): domain Bacteria; phylum Pseudomonadota; class Alphaproteobacteria; order Rhodobacterales; family Rhodobacteraceae; genus Cypionkella. The sequence continues at coordinate 33,257 of CAYLYV010000010.1, forward strand.
ATGCTTTGGTCGATCAGCGCACCCAAGCCAGCTATTTCCGCGCCGAAATTCTGCTGGATGACGGCGAGTTGGCCAAGCTGAAAGAGCAAACCCTACTGCCCGGTATGCCGGTGGAAGCCTTTATCGAAACCGGCGCGCGCTCGCCGATGAGCTACCTTTTGAAGCCGTTCACCGATTACTTCAAAATGGCGTTCCGCGAGGGGTAGTAATTCCGAGCTAACGCTCTGCTGCATCAAAGCCGGGGGTTTCACACCCCCGGACCCCCGTGGGATATTTGAGCACAGAGGATGACCAGAAAAACGGGATTTGTCCCGAGTGCGGGGTAAATCATTAAAATTCCCTTAACGACTCCACACCAACACATTGATAATAAACACATAAAAAAGGTCCCGAGTTGGGACCAAGCAAGCCTTGCCCCCAGCCTTTGCGCCGGATAGCCTGCCGCCAAACCTGATCAGGAGCCGAAAATGTCCAGCATCGAATCCCGCCTCGCCGAGCTTAACGTCACCCTCCCCGACGCCCCCGCCCCGGCCGCAAATTACGTCCCCTTCGTGCAGGTGGGCAGCCTCGTTCATATCTCCGGCCAGATCAGCCAAACCGCCGCTGGCCTGATCAAAGGCAAACTCGGCGCGGATGTGACGATTGAGGCCGGGGCCGAAGCCGCCAAAGCCTGCGCGATCTCTCTCTTGGCGCAACTGAAGAAAGCCTGCGGTGGCGATCTTTCCCGCGTGGTCCGCGCCGTGAAACTGGTCGGCTTCGTCAACTCCACCGCCGACTTCACCGACCAACCCAAAGTCATCAACGGCGCATCCGACTTCCTCGTCGCAGCCCTGGGTGACGCAGGCCGCCACGCCCGCTCCGCCGTTTCTGCCGCCTCGCTCCCGTTCGGTGTCGCGGTGGAAATCGAAGGCATCTTCGAGATCAACTGATGCGCGTCCCCCTGCCCGCCGCGTTCCTGACCGCCCCCCTCGCCCACCGCGCCTACCATGACCGTGGTTTGGGTCGCCCCGAGAATTCCCGCGGCGCGATCCGGGCCGCGATCGCGGCGGGCTACGGCATCGAGATTGATCTGCAACTCTCCAGCGACGGTGTCGCGATGGTGTTTCATGATGAGGCGCTGGATCGCCTCACCACAAGCACCGGCCTGATCAAACACCACACCGCCGCCGCTCTCTCCCAGATCAAACTGCGCGACAGCGACGAAACCATCCCGACGCTGGCCGAAATCCTCAGCCTCGTCGCAGGCCGTACCGCCCTGCTGATCGAGATCAAAGACCAGACCGACACCATGTCCGACACCGACGGCCGCTTGGAATCCGCCACCGCTACCCTGCTGGCAAGCTACCAAGGCCCGGTCGCCGTGATGTCCTTCAACCCGCATGCCATCGCCCACATGGCCCGTCTTGCGCCACAGATCCCACGCGGTCTCACCACCTCGGCCTATGACCCCACCGACTGGGCCCCGCTTGCGCCGGAAACCTGCGACCACCTGCGCGACATCCCCGATTACGACCGCACGCTCTCCAGTTTTATCAGCCACGAAGCCGCCGACCTTGCCCGCCCCCGCGTCGCAGCGCTCAAATCCCAAGGTGCCGCAATTTTGTGCTGGACGATCCGCAGCCCTGCGGCTGAAGCTGAAGCCCGCAAAATCGCGCAGAATATCACCTTTGAAACCTACGCCGCCGCGCTGCCCGCTTGACGAAATCCACTGCCAGCCCATCTTCACAACGGCAGCAATATTCTCGGAGGTCTTGGGGGTAAACGCCCCCAGACTTAATAAAAAACAGGCGGATGATGCAAGCAGAGCTTCTCAACGGTATGTCCGACCTGACGGCGGCAGAGTGGGATGCGCTGGCCTGCCCCGAACCCGGTCGCCCGCTTGACCCCTTCACCACGCATCGGTTTCTATCCGCGCTGGATCGCTCGCATTCCACCGGCAAAGGCACCGGCTGGCAACCCCGCCCGCTGATCCTGCGCGATCAAAACCCCGTCGCGGCCCTGCCGCTTTATGTCAAAGCCCACAGTCAGGGCGAGTATATCTTCGATCACGGCTGGGCGCAGGCGTTGGAGCGCGCGGGCGGCAGCTATTACCCGAAACTGCAAGCCGCCGTGCCGTTTACCCCTGCCTCCGGGCGGCGGTTTCTCGGTGATCCGGCCCTGCGGGAGACCCTGCTGGAAACCGCGATTGGCCTGACCGATCAAAACAACCTCTCCTCCCTGCACATCACCTTCTGCACGGCGGATGAAGCGGAATCACTGGCGGGCAAGCATGGCTTGCTGCACCGCATCACCCAGCAATTTCATTGGGAAAATCGCGGTTACGCGACATTCGATGACTTCCTCGCCAACCTGTCCAGCCGCAAGCGCAAGATGATCCGCAAGGAACGTGAAACCGCCCGCGCCTCTGGTCTGACCATCCGCAGCCTGACCGGAGATCAGATCGAACCCGCGCATTGGGATGCGTTCTGGATTTTCTATCAAGACACCGGCAGCCGTAAATGGGGCACGCCCTATCTGACCCGCGCGTTCTTCGATGAAATCCAAGCCACCATGCGCGACGATGTGCTGCTGGTGCTGGCGTTCAATGGCGAAACCCCGGTGGCAGGCGCGCTGAATTTCATCGGCCGCGACACGCTGTATGGCCGCTATTGGGGCTGCATCGAGGATCACCCCTGCCTGCATTTCGAGTTGTGCTATTATCAGGCCATCGACTGGGCCATCACCCAAGGTCTGTCGCGGGTCGAGGCGGGCGCGCAGGGTGAACACAAGCTCGCACGCGGCTATCTGCCGATGCCGGTGCATTCGCTGCATTACATCGCAGATCGGTCTTTCCGTAACGCCGTGGCGCGTTATCTTGTGGAAGAACGCCGCGCGGTGGACGAGGAGATTGAAGTGCTCACCGCTTACGGTCCATTCCGGCGGGTGGCGTCGGAAGATTGAAAGGAAACACCATGGCTGAGCTGTTAAGCACCGAAGACCGCACCGCTTTGCCCGCTTTGGGTGAAACCGGATGGGGAGCGGTCCCAGACCGCGATGCGATCCGCAAAGTTTGGAAGTTCAAGAGTTTTTCCGAAGCCTGGGGCTTTATGGCCCGCGCGGCTTTGGCGGCAGAAAAGCTGAACCATCACCCGGAATGGTCGAACAAATACAATATTGTCGATGTCACGCTGATCACGCATGACTGCAAGGGCCTGTCGGCCTTGGACATCAGCTTGGCGAAACAAATGGACAAGATCGCAGGCAGCGCCGAGGTGATCCACAACCACTCCGAGCCGATTTCCTGCCTGTGTGAAACCCACGCAAACCGGAACGTCTAAGGTTTGTGACTCTGCATACATATAAATATGAATGCAGAGTCACATTGGTATCAGATCGCGGCCAGCATCGCCTCGCCGCCGGAAATCTCGCAGCCGCCACCCGGCAGCTCGACGTGCAACACCTTGACCACACCATCCACCGCATAAAGCGCGTAGCGTTTCGAGCGGTCAAAGAACCCAACCGCCGGGGCCGAAAATTCCATCCCCACCGCTTTGGTAAAGCTGGCATCGACGTCCGCCGCCATGGTGATCCCGGCGGCATTGGCCCCGGTCGAATCGCCCCAAGCCTTCATCACGAACGCGTCGTTCACCGACAGACACATCACCTCATCGACGCCCTTGGCCGACAGTTTTTCGTGGGTACGGATGAAACTGGGCACATGCGCTGTGGTGCAAGTGCTGGTATAGGCCCCCGGAAGCCCGAAGATCACCACATTGCGTCCGGCGAGCCTTGACGCCAGCGACACTGCCTCCGGCCCATTTCCGCCCATAACCTGCACAGAAGCATCCGGCAGTTTGGCCCCAACAGAAATCGTCATAATCTATCCCTCGCGCGTTGCGTTAGTTGCGTTACCTGTCCTGCGGGATATAGGGTCCGCGCGAACATTCGACCAGAGGGAGCGCACATGACGGACGTCGTTGTAATCGGGGCCGGGCAGGCCGGGGCCGCATTGGTGGCGAAACTGCGCGCGCTGGGGCATCAGGGCAGCATCACTTTGATCGGGGATGAAACCGCACCGCCCTATCAGCGCCCGCCGTTGTCCAAGGCCTATCTGCTGGGCGAGATGGAGGAAGAACGCCTGTGGTTGCGCGGCCCGGATTTCTATAGCGAACACAATATCACCTTGAAACTGGGGCATAAAGTCTCGTTGATTGAACCGATCACCCGCAAGGTGATGATCGGCAATGATGTGATCCCCTATGACGAACTGGTGCTGACCACCGGATCCTATCCGCGCCGCCTGCCCAGCAATATCGGCGGCGATCTGGCCGGGATTTACACTGTGCGCAGTTTGGCCGACGTCGATGCGATGAAGCCCGAATTCGCGGCCGGCCGGCGCTTGGTGGTGATTGGCGGCGGTTACATCGGGCTGGAAGCGGCGGCGGTTGGCGCCAAACTTGGCCTTGATGTGACCGTGGTGGAGATGGCACCGCGCATCCTGCAACGGGTGGCTGCGCCGGAAACCAGCGATTATTTCCGGGCTTTGCACACGGCGCATGGCGTGAAAATCCTTGAATCCACCGGGTTGGAGAAGATCTTGGGCGAGGGTCGCGTCACAGGCGTACGTCTGACCGACGGCACGGAACTCCCGGCCGATTTCATCATCGCGGGCGTTGGGATTCTGCCGGGCACCGGGCTGGCTGAGGCCGCTGGTCTGGCGATTGAGAATGGCATCAAAACCGATGAGTTCGGCCGCACCTCGGATCCGCATATCTGGTCGGCGGGCGATTGCGCCAGCTTTCCGCACAAGGGCGGGCGCTGGCGGTTGGAATCGGTGGGCAATGCCATTCATCAGGCCGAAACCGTGGCCGAAAACATCATGGGCGCGGGCGTGGTTTATGAGGCGCAGCCGTGGTTCTGGTCGGATCAATACGACTGCAAATTGCAGATTGCGGGCCTGAATGTCGGCTACGACAACATCGTCACGCGGGGGCCCGATGGCGACAGTGTCAGCTTTTGGTATTTCCAGGGCGATACCTTGCTGGCCGTCGATGCGATGAATGATCCGCGTGCCTATATGGTGGGTAAGCGTTTGATTGAAAACGGTAAATCTCCGTCAAAAGCTGCGTTGGAAAACCCCGCAACCGAGTTGAAAGCCCTGCTGAAAGCATGAGGATCATCGGCGGCAGCGCGCGGGGTTTGCATCTGACTCCGGTGGGGATCGGTGACGCGCAAGCGCATCTGCGCCCCACCTCAGACCGCGTGCGCGAGTCGATTTTCAACCTGCTGATCAATGGCGGTTATGGCAACCCTTTGCGCGAGGCCCGCGTGCTGGACGTGTTCGCGGGCACGGGGGCCTTGGGGTTAGAGGCACTGTCGCGGGGGGCTGCTTCGACGGCTTTCCTCGAAAACGGTGCCGCCGCGACCGCCCTGCTGAAGCGCAATATCGCGCTGATGCGGGCCGAGGATCGCACCGAAATCCTGCGCCGCGATGCCACCAAACCGGGGATAAATCCGGGCGCGGCTTTCGAGGTGATCTTCCTCGATCCGCCCTATGGCAAAGCGATGGGAGAGGCGGCGCTGGCGGCTTTGACCACATGGTTGGCCCCGGAAGCGCTTGTGATTTGGGAAGAAAGCACGAAGCCCATCCCCCCCGCCGGATTTGAACCCCTCGACCAACGCAAATACGGCGACACGCTTGTCACCATTCTGAAAGCCCCTGCATGACCCCTAAAGCTGTGATTTTCGACTGTGACGGCGTGGTCGTCGACAGTGAACCGATGCTGTTTGACCTCCTCGCCGCCGACCTTGCGCAGCACGGCTTGCCGTTGCCCGTGGCGAGCCTGCACCACACCTTCCTCGGTATGACCCTGGAAGGCCTGCGCGAGAAGGCCAATGCGATGGGCGCAAGCCTGCCTTCCGACTGGTGCGATGATTTCTACCGGCGGCTTTATGCGCAACTGCGGCTCGGCACACCGCTGGTGCCGGGGATTTTGGCTGTGTTGGACGCGCTGGATGCGGCGGGGATTCCTTACGCGATGGGCTCGAATGGCTCGGCGGAAAAAATGCAGATCACCTTGGGGCAGCACGGGTTGATCCCACGCTTCAAGGGATTGTTTTCCGGGCAAACCTTGGGCAAACCCAAGCCCGCGCCAGATCTATACCTGCACGCCGCAGCGGCTTTGGGGGTTGATCCCAGCGAGTGCATTGTGATCGAAGACAGCCCAACCGGGGCGCGTGCGGCCCGCTCTGCGGGGATGCGGTGCATGGGCTATGCACCGGACGGCAGCGCCGCATTGCTGGCTGAGGGCGCCGTTCTTTTCAGTGATATGAAAGACTTACCCGTGCTTCTGGGGCTTTAGCCCGCCGATCAACCCCAAGTCGGATGGAACTTGCCTGCCGGGGACAGAGTGAAAATCTCGCACCCCGTCGCCGTCACCCCAACCGAATGCTCAAACTGCGCCGACAGCGATTTGTCGCGGGTCACGGCCGTCCAATCGTCGGCCAGCACTTTGGTTTCAGGGCGACCCAGATTGACCATCGGCTCGATGGTAAAGATCATGCCTTCTTCCAGCACCGCGCCGGTGCCCGGACGCCCATAGTGCAGCACGTTCGGCGGGGCATGAAACACCCGGCCAAGCCCATGGCCGCAGAAATCCCGCACTACCGACATGCGGTTTGCTTCAACGTAGGCCTGAATCGCATAGCCAATATCGCCAAAGGTATTGCCCGGCTTCACCGCCGCAATGCCCCGCATCAAGGATTCATGCGTCACCTCGATCAGCCGTTCCGCCTTGCGCGGCACCGCGCCTGCCACATACATCCGAGAAGTATCGCCAAACCAACCGTCAACGATCACCGTTACATCGACGTTCAGAATATCCCCATCCGCCAACACCTTAGCGCCCGGAATCCCGTGGCAGACCACATGGTTGACGCTGATACACGAGGCATGCTGATAACCCTTATAGCCGATCGTCGCGGAGGTCACGCCGCGCCGCCCGATCTCCTCACGGATGAAATCGTCGATCACCGCCGTGGTCACCCCCGGCTGCACCAAAGCGGCCACCATATCCAGAATTTCTGCCGCGCAGCGCCCCGCTGCGTGCATGCCTGCGAAATCCGCATCTTCATAGATGCGAATGCCATTCTTGGTGACGCGGCCACGGATGTCTTCCACGGGTAATCCTCCGGTTTGGCCCTAAATAAGCGATGTGCTGTGGCTTTGCCAGAGGTGCAGTGCGCTGCGATCGCCCGAGTGCCTGATCTGTGAAGACAGCCCTCTGGCCTGTTGCCCCGGCTTTGGCCTATGCTTGCCGATAAGAGAAGGAGCGCCCAATGCCCAACCCAACCGCCGCAATGCTGGTGATCGGCGATGAAATTCTGTCGGGTCGCACCCGCGATTCCAACCTGCACTATATCGCCTGCGCGTTGACCAAGCACGGCATCACTCTGGCAGAGGCGCGGGTGGTGGCGGATGATCATGCCCAGATCGTGGCAGCGGTGAACGCCCTGCGCGCCAAATATGACCATCTGTTCACATCGGGCGGCATTGGCCCGACGCATGACGACATCACCGCCGACGCCATCGCCGCCGCGTTTCAAACCCCGATCAGCCACCGTGCCGATGCCATGGCACTGATGGCTGCGCATTATGAACGCCAAGGCCTGCCATTCAACGAGGCGCGGCAGCGGATGGCGCGGATCCCCGATGGCGCAGTGCTGATCGAAAATCCGGTGTCGATTGCGCCGGGCTTCACGCTGGAAAATGTGCATGTGATGGCCGGGGTGCCGAAGATATTCGAGGCGATGCTGGCCTCAGTGCTGCCGAACCTCACTGGCGGGCCGCCGCTGCTCAGCCAGAACTTGCGGGTTTTGCGCGGCGAAGGCGAAATCGCCGCCGACTTCGGCGCACTGGCCGCCGAATTTCCCGACCTGTCGATGGGCTCCTATCCCTTCACCCAGAACGGCGCGTATGGCACCAATCTGGTGATAAGGGGCACAGATCCGGGGCAGGTCAGTGCCGCGATGCTGCGGCTGACGGAGTTGTTTGGATGACGCCCGCGCAGCTTTTGACCGTGATGGAAGCCACCTGGGGCCCCGCCTCGACACAGCGGGTGGGGCCGTGGACCGTGCGCAACGGCTTGGGCGGTGGCAAACGGGTGTCGGCGACGACAGCCGAGGGCGATTGGCAAGACACTGACATTCCGCAAGCCGAAGCCGCAATGGCGGCACTAGATCAGCCCGCATTATTTTTGATCCGTCAAGACGATGGCTTGCTGGACCAAGCGCTGATGGCGCGCGGCTACCGCATCGTTGATCCCGTCGTCGCCTATGCCGCGTCGATTGCGACGTTACCGCAGGCACCAGACCACATGACCACCTTCCCGCATTGGCCGCCAATGGCGATTGCTGCCGATCTATGGGCCGAGGGCGGCATTGGCCCGGCCCGATTGGCGGTGATGGACCGGGTGCAGGGGCCGAAAACCGTCATTCTAGGCCGCGCACAGGATCGTGCAGCGGGCACAGCTTTTGTGGCGATCCATGAAAATATCGCCATGCTGCATGCGCTAGAGGTCACACCCAGCCAACGTCGGCAGGGTTCCGCGCACAATATATTGCGGGCGGCAGCGCTTTGGGCGCAACAGAATGGGGCAGATACGCTGTCATTGGTGGTGACCGTCGCCAATGATCCGGCGCGCAGGCTTTATGCTTCCTTGGGGATGCAGGCTGTGGGACAGTATCACTATCGACAGAAATGAGCCCAGCAGAGGCCAGACCCGTGAAAACTTGCCCGTTCCGAGTGGCTTCTTGCCTCGCAGCCCTGCTGTCAGCCGCGTCTGCACAGGCGGCCCCGCAGTTGAAGCTGCAATTCCCCGGCCCCTCCGAGACAACCCTGCAACGCACAGAGGCTTTGGCCTCGTTCCGCCTTGCTGTGGGTCCGTATGAAAGCGGCAAGATCGCCACCGAACTGACCGAAGGCAACTTAGATCAAACCGCGTGGCGCATCGCGGTGCCGGGGTCTTCGACGCTGGAGATGATTCAGGCGCTGCGCGCGCAAATCGCAGCGGCGGGCTTCAAGGTGATCTTTGAATGTGAGACCGAAGCCTGCGGCGGTTATGATTTTCGCTATAGCACCGAGGTGGTGGCCGAACCCGATATGCATGTCGATCTGGGCGATTTTCGCTATCTTGCGGCGGCGCGCATCGGGCCAGACGGCAAAGAATATCTCGGCCTGATGGTCAGCAAATCGCCCGAAAACGGCTTTGTGCAGCTAACGCGGATTGGCGGCGCGGTGGCGGAGCAACTGGCGGCTTCGACCAAATCGACCGACCTGCCGAAACCTGTCACCTTCGCGTTGCAACCCACCTTCCCCGCACCCACGCCCGAAGCGAGTACCGATCTGGGCAAAACCCTTGATCTTGGCCAATCGCTGGTGCTGGAGGATTTGGTGTTCGGCTCGGGCTCCTCGGCGCTCGCCGACGGCACTTATGCGTCCCTCACCGCACTGGCGGGCTGGTTGCAGGTCAATCCGACCAAAACCGTCACGCTGGTCGGCCATACCGATGCCTCAGGCGGGCTGTCGAGCAACATCGCGCTGTCGAAGAAACGTGCGGACAGTGTGCGGCAAACTTTGATCGCACAATATGGCGTGACGGCGGGCCAAGTCAGCGCCAATGGCGTCGGCCCACTTGCACCGCGGTCCAGTAACCTGACCCCCGAGGGTCAGCAGCAAAACCGAAGGGTCGAGGTGGTGCTCACCTCGACCCCAGAGTAACCAGCGCACCATTTACAAACCTGTGTTGGCACTTGGGGCCTGATCTCACCAGGTGTCCGGGCCTTTATCCAGATAGCGACGCGCCAGAAAGTCGATGAAGGCGCGCACTTTCGGCTGGGTGAAACGCCCTGGCGGATAGACCGCATAGATGCCAAGGGTTTCCACCGGCAGGCCGGGAATGGCTTCTTCGACCTGACCGCTTTTCATCGCATCGGCGTAGAGGAAGCTCGGCAGATAGGCGATGCCAAGCCCGGAAATCGCCGCGTTCAGAAGGCTTTGGCCATCGTTCACCGTCAGCCAACCCGCCGTGCGCACTTGCCGCTTTTCGCCCGAGGGGGCGGAGACTTTCCACACATTGCCATTGGCTTGGTTGGAATAATGCAGCAGCTTGTGGTCGTTCAGATCGTCGATTTTCATCGGTCGGCCGTATTTCTGGAAATACGACGGACTGCCGATCATCCGCTTGGTGGTGTCGGTCAGTTTCCGGGCGCGCAATGAGCTGTCTTCGAGTTCCCCAACCCGAATGGCCATATCAAAGCCCTCAGAAATCAACTCCACATAGCGGTTGTTCAGCACCATGTTGACGGTGATGTCAGGGTATTCCAGCAGGAAATCCCCCAAGATCGGCGACAGCAAGTTCACGCCAAAATCCGTGGCAACCGAGATCCGCAGCAGGCCCGAAGGCGCGGATTGCATCGAGGTCACCAGTGCATCCGCCTCTCCCGCATCGTTCAAGACCCGCCGGGCGCGGTCGTAATAGGCAAGGCCGATCTCGGTTGGAGAGACCCGGCGGGTGGTGCGGTTCAGAAGCCGCGCGCCTAAGCGGGCCTCCAGCGCGGAGACGTGTTTCGAAACGGCAGATTTCGAAATCCCCATCTTCTTCGCAGCATCTGTAAAGCCGCCTTGGTCTACGACCGTGGCAAAGGCTTCCATTTCAGTGAGTCGGTCCATTGTTTTCCCCAAGCGAGCAGAGTGGGCAGATGTGACCTTATTGATCGCCAAATCGGGCAGGATCGGGGCGCGCTTGCGTTCTATGCGGGGTATTACTGCGCATCGTTGCTGGCACAGAAACACCAGAACAAGGGATTAGCCGCGCTCAGCTGCCTTAATTCTCAAACTGTAGTCGCGAAATCGCCCCGCCATCGGGCGCGTTGAACAGGCTCAACTTGCCCGACAACTGCAGCGCAAACTGCCGCGCAATGCTGATCCCCAGGCTTTTCGAGGTCTCCACATCAAACCCCTCGGGCACGCCTTTGCCAGAATCATGCACATCCAAAGTCACCAGATGCCCGCCACCTTCACGCGGCTGTTGTGACAAGGAAATGGTGATCACCACCGCATGTATCTGGGAGCCAATGCTATGTTCGACGGCGTTCATCAGCAATTCGCTGACGATCAGCCCAAGGGGGATCGCCTTTTCATGCACCACCTGCACCGGGTTAAGCCGAAACTTCAGCGCCACATTCGCGCCAGCACCCGCTGCGTCGATGGTATCCGCCGCCATATCCTGAATGAAATCCGCCACCGCGACCGATTGGATATTCGGCGAATGCAACCGCCGTTGCAGCCGCGAGATCGTGTCAATCCGCACCTGCGCCACCGAAAGCACCTGCTTGGCCTCGGCATCCTTGGTTTGTCCGGCCTGAAGCCGCAAAAGCGCCGCCACCGTCGCCAGATTGTTCGACACCCGATGCTGCAACTCTGAAAACATCAATTCGCGCGAGGTCGCCAGATCGGCGCTGCGCCGTTGTGCCACCCGCAGCCGCAACAGTGCCTGCTTCACCGCGCTGATCAGCAAAACCTCGGTCAGCACAACCAAGGTGTAAAACCCCATCGCCAACGCAGAAGCCCCGTTCAGACTAAGGCTCTCAATCGGCGCGATAAAATAATAGCGCGCGGCCAAACCACTGGCGATTGCCACCACCACCCCGGCCCGCACCGAAGCGAAAGCCGAGGTCAGCAGCACCGCAGGAAAGAATGTCAAAAACGGGAAACCGGGCGGCAGCAACGCATCGCAGACAAAGCGAAGATACAGTGCCAGCGCAAATCCACTCCCCGCGAACGCAATCTCATACCACAGGCTGCGCTTGGCCAGCGTCATCTCGGTGACCCGCGCCAAAATACCTTGTGGCGCATCGCCCGGCGTCGGCCAAACCTGTGAGGGGGTTTCGATCACGCCCATAACTGACCACCTGTATCTAAAGGCGCTTTACTTGCGCTTCCCGCCGCATAAATGGGACAAATTCTACAACTTGCAAATAACCTACATCTGTTTTGGAAACGGTGTAGGTCAACCGTTGGCGGAGTTATGTGTGTAGGCCACACTTCGCTGAAATACTCTGAAACATCGCAAAAAAGACCGCAGAGCGAACCTGCGGTCTGAAGTGGCCTTCAGGGAGGGAAGGCGGGGAAGGGCAGAGAACCAGATCAGAGTCGTGATTTGCCGTTCATAAGCCGCGCGATCAGCGAGATCACGAACAGGGCAATGAAGATGAAGAACAGGATTTTGGCGATACCGGCAGAGGTGCCAGCGATGCCACCAAAGCCCAAAGCGGCGGCGATCAATGCGATGACAAGGAAGGTTAGGGCCCAACTCAGCATGGTGTGTCTCCTGTAATATTTGACAGCGCGTTGCGGTGGCTGTCGTGGGTATGATGTTGGGAATCAACCCGCGCCGGAGACTCTGGTTCCCGGCTATTTTACGGCTCTCGAAAATTGGCAAGCACGGAATTTTCATCTGGCCCGATTTTTTCGGGAACCAATGCAAAGTCGCCTGCGTTGTTCTGGCAGAGATGCGAAGGACGGCACAGCTGTGGGTTTCGCGCCCAAACCTGAGTCAGCCCGTATCCCGGTGGCAGGGCCTGCTTGCCACCGACGTATCAAACCGGATCTGCTGCCTGATCGTCTGGGGCCTCTAGACGCAGGGCCGCGCTATGAGCCAAAGGACAGATGATGAACGCGAACACCCTGAAAGATACCGTCTCGAACGCAAAAAATGCCGCCGACGATGCTGCCGAGCAAGCTGCGGATAAAATGGCGCAGATGGGCCGCAAGGCGCGCGACACTGCGACCGAAACGTTGGATGACGCGAAAGATCTCAGCCAAACCGCCGCGCGCAAGCTGAAAGCACAGGCCGCCGAGGCCGCCGCTGCCGCCGAAGATCGTCTGGATGATCTGAGCGATGCGGCGCAATCGGGCTTCCGTTCGGCCAAATCCAAGCTGGCAGGTGGCGGGGATCGTTTGGCCAAAGCGCTGCATGATGCGGCGGATGGCACGCGGGTGGCTTCGGGCCGGGTGGTAGAGGCCGTGTCGGATGTGGCCGATCATCTGCGCGCAGATTCGCTCAGCGATCTGATCACCAGCACCAAAGCTTATGCCCGTCGTCACCCCGGCACCGTCGCCGCTGGTGCCGCTGTGCTTGGGTTTGCCTTTGCGCATTTGATCCAATCGCAGACCCGCAATCGCGGTCGGCGCGGATGAGCCCCGCGTCGGCACGCGGCACGAACCAAATAGGCCCAACCAACTAGGAGAGCCTGATGCGAATGGATAATCTTGAACCCGATCTGATCGAGCGCCAGCTCCAGAAAGATCGCGCGGCGCTGAAAGCCTCGCTCGCCGCTCTAGGCGACCGTTTCACGCTGCAAGGCGTTGGCGGTGATCTGCTGGCACATGCGCAAAGCCTCGGCAACATCGCCCGCGCCAACCCGGTACTGGTGTCTGCGGCCGGCGCTGGGCTGGCGTGGTATTTGCTGCGCCGAAATTCTGCCTCTGCTGAATCGGAAAGCGACAGCAGCGTTCTCAGTGGTACGGCATATGAAGCCAAATCGCGTTGGGAAGATGAAGGCGGCCCCGCTCAACCGATCGAAGACGATGATTTCGATTGGATCGAAGAGGCCGAAGCCCTGCGCGCGCAAGCCAATGCCAGCCTGCACAAGCTAGAGGCGCTGGCGCTGGATGGCCTTGAATATGCCAAGCAGCGCGGTGCCGTGTTGGCCGATCTGGCGCGCGACGTGCGCAAGGCCATGCGGCGCGGCTTGGATCAGCTGTCAACCGCGGCCCAAGATCGTATTCTGGCTGCACGCGAAGCCGCCTATGAGGCGCAACTTTCGCTGCGCGCCTCGACCGCCAAGGCGATCAACGATCACCCCGTGGCCATCACCGGCGCCGCTTTGGTGCTGGGGGCTGCGGTCTCGGCGGCTTTGCTGCGCCGCCCCACGCATGACCGCAAACTGGCGCAAGAACGCGACCGTTTGCTGGAGGAAACCCGGCGTCTGCTCGCGCACGAACGCCGCCGCGCCAATGAGGCGATGGACATTCTGGCCGGAAGCCGCAGCCTGCGTAACTCCTCGTAGCGCAGGCTCAGCCTTTCAGGCCCGAAAAGGCGTCGCTGTCGCAAGGCAGCGACGTTTCTTTTTGTCTGCCCCGAAACGGTTCAGATTTTCACGGAAACAATAATATCGGAAAACGCGTTCGACACGGGCTAGAGGCAGCGATTTCCGATTTCTTGTAAACCTGAACCGCGCTAGCTCAACGAATCCTTAGACTCAAAACCTTCGCGGATCGGGAAATCCACCGTCACATCCACCGCTTCCGGCGTATTGGCGACACTGACCGCCCCGCCGATCTGCTGAGCAAAACCGCGCACCAGCTGGGTGCCAATCGCGGTGGGGGTCGGTTGATCCGAGGCCGCCGTGCCCAAACTTGCCGGCCCTTTGATATGCAGCCGCGCCTTTTGCTCGCCGTCGAGCAGCCGCAGCGAGACCTCAACCTGCCCCACCTGCGCCTCACTCGCGGGCATCCCCGCCAGCAATTCGGTCAACAACAGCGCCAGCGGCACCGCCTGATCCGGGATCAGTTGAATCGGCTGAAAATCCGTGGCGATTGGGGGCCTTTTGCTGGTCGGCTTGCCCAAACCACTGATCTGCCGGATCACCCCGGAAAACAGCGCGTCCATCTTGACGTCCTTCTGCCCGGCGGTCTCATACAGCCCCATATGCACCGTCGCCAAAGCCATCACCCGGTCATGCAACCCCTCAAGAATTTCGCGCACCGCGACAGATTTTTCCTGCCGGATGTGAATCCGCATGATCGAGGCGATCAACTGCAAACTGTTGCCGGTGCGGTGATGCACCTCGCGCAGCAGAATTTCCTTTTGCCGCAGGATGTTCTCCAGCTCGGCTTCATCATGCAGGATGGTCTCGGTCAAAACCTCATAGGACCGCCCGAGTTCGATGATCTCTGCCGGGCTGCCCGACAGATCAAGCTGCACCCGCTTGCGGTCACCGCCCGCAAACGCAGTCATCGCACTGCCCAAATGCCGCATGTGACGCGCCACCAAAGTCTCAGCCCCCAGCAGCGCCACACACATCGCCGCCAGCCACATCAACAGCGGAAACAGATAGGGGCTGATGTTATAGCCCAGCAGGATCACGCTTTCGGCGCGGCTCCATGAGCCCAGCACAAATAATCCCTCGGCCATCGGCACCACCGAGAAGATCCGCTGCTCGCCGCCCACCGTGCGTGCCAGAAAAGTCTGCGCCCCCGCTGCGGCCAGATCCTTCAGCGTTTTATCAATCGGCACGCTGAACGGCGCATTCCCCAGACCGACGGATGAGGTCAGCACCGTACCTTCGCCGTCAAAAGTCAGCAGCGCCAATGGGTCGCGCGGGCTGGTATCCGCCACAGGGATACCGACATCCTCCAGCGCCTTATGCGGCATCGAGGCCGAAATAAACCCAATCCGCACGCCATTGGCATCATAGACCGGATGCGACACCCCCAACACCGACACCCCCGAAACCGGGCCTTTCGGGTTGACCGAAAAGCCGGGGTGATCCAGCTTGGCCACCCTTGAAAACCGCGGATTGGTGGAAAAATCAAAGTCCTTCCCGGTTGAGGCGCAGGTCATTTTGCCCGACAGCGGCACATAGGCCAGCAAGGACAGCGCAGGCTCTTGGGTCGCCACCGCCGCCATCAAGCGCCGACAGGCAGCGGAATCGGCTAAAACCGGCCCGACGCTCTGCGCCAAAGTCGCCACCATCACCTGCGCCGCTTCGATCAGCCGAATTTCCGGCGCCGCCGCCCGGGTGGTCTCATCCATGATCGCCAGATTGGCCCGCTGATCGGATTCGCTGTTGGCGGCCTGCGATTGCACCAGACCCAAAAAACCCAATGGCAGCATCGCCACCGCCGCCATCAATGCCAAGCGCGCGCCAAGCCGTTGGTGAAACGGCGGGCGCGCGGGAGAGACCGGCGGTATTGGGGCCGAGGCTGTCATCCCGTCGCGGCCGCAGCCCGCCCGATCACTGCATCGGTGACAGCATCAACGCCCGAGAACATGCCCTCGCCCTCTGCCAGACCCAGCAACTGTCCCAGCCGCTTGCGCGCCCGCGACGCCCGACTTTTCACCGTGCCCGCCGCCACACCCATCATCGCGGCAGCTTCCTCGGTGGAAAACCCCGAAGCACCGACCAGAATCAACACCTCACGATGCTCATCCGACAACGCATCAAAGGCGCGCAGGAAATCGGTGAAGGCCATGCGCCCGTCATGGTCGGGCTTCACACTGAGCGTAGCAGCATGCGCCCCATCCGGGTCGGCAACCTCACGACGGGATTTGCGCAAAGACGAATAATAGGTGTTGCGCAGAATGGTGAACAACCACGCCTGCAAATTGCTGCCGCGCTGAAATTTGTCGATGCTGGCCCAAGCCTTCAGAATGGTTTCCTGCACCAGATCATCCGCCGCCGTCACATTGCGCGTCAGGCTGATGGCAAAGGCGCGCAGCGGCCGCAGATGCTCGACCAACTGGTCGCGCGGATCAACATCCGTCTCCACAGCAAGGTTCATTTCTGCACCCCGTTCTGCTGCGCCTCTTTTTCTTTCAACTGCTGCAACAACAATTTGAAGCGGTCCGGCACATCTTCGACCAGCGCCGACTGGTACACCCGCTTGAGGTTTTCTTCGATTTGAGCCTTGATCTGATCAGCCTGACCATCCTGCTCCGGTTTCGGACCCTGATTATGCATTTTCACAATTTCCTGTACTGCTCAGGGAACCAAACGCGCGCCCATGCGTTTGGTTCCCAAGAAAATCTATGTGGGAGTTAAAAAATGAGCAATGACGCCAGTGAGAATCTTTCCGATCTGGTCGCCCTTCATTTGCCCAGCCTGCGCCGCTATGCGCGCGCGTTGACCGGCAATCAAACCAGCGGCGACCAATATGCTGTGGCCGCTTTGGAAACGGTTCTGACTGACCCTGCGTTGATTGCCGAGGCCAGCGATGCGAAAGTGGCGCTGTTCAACGTGTTTCACATGGTTTGGGCCAGCTCGGGTGCCCCGGTGGATCACGCTGACACCCGCCTGTCCGCCGCCGCCCAAGCGCATATGGCCGATCTGACGCCCAACAGCCGCGAGGCATTGTTGCTGCATTTCGTCGAAGGTCTCAGCTTGAATGACATCGGCGCGGTCATGCAAATCGACGCCGAAGAAGCTCAGGGGCTGATCACGCTGGCACTGCGGGAGATGACGGGCACCGTCAGCGGTCGTGTCATGATCATCGAAGATGAAGCCATCATTGCGATGGATATCATTGGCATCGTCGAAGCCATGGGCCATCAGATCACCGGCGTTGCCCGCACCCGCAAGGAAGCGGTGGCGCTGGCCAAGGCCGATATGCCCGATTTGATTCTCGCCGATATACATCTCGCCGATGCGTCCTCGGGCATCGACGCTGTGAACGATATTCTCGGCGGCTTCGATCAGATCCCGGTGATCTTCATCACCGCCTTCCCCGAACGGCTGCTGACAGGCGAGCGGCCAGAACCCGCCTTCCTGATCAACAAACCCTATACCGAAGAACAGGTCCGCTCCTCGGTCAGTCAGGCGATGTTCTTCGCCTCGACCGAAACTTTGATGACCAAAGAAAACGCCTGATTCTCACAAGCTCTCAAGACCGCCGCGAACCCTCGTGGCGGTCTTTTCGCTATACCAGCGGCCCCAGCAACACATTGCGGTTCATCTTGAACGACCGCCCCTCGACAAGCACGCCGTAGCCCTGCCCCGCCGCCCAAGCCATCAACGCGTCACTGTTCTTATGATCGACCTCAAGGAAAATCGGTGGGCGCGAAGCCGCGATGGTCTGCTCAAAACCGCGCAGCACCTCCAACTCCATGCCCTCGACATCGACCTTCAGAAAATCAATCCGTGCGCCCGCCAGCAGCGCATCGCCCGAGGCCATGGCGATCTGCCCGTCTTCCGAGGCCACCAGCCGCGTTGCCCCCAGATTTTTCTCGCGCGCCTCAAGGCTCATCGACGGCGCATCGCTGCGGTCTGATAGCCCATAACCCAGCGTCGACAGATTCACCCGGTCCAGCACCCCGTTCAGGATCATATTCGACAGGAACAACTCATATGCCACCGGGTTCGGCTCGAATGGGATACTCGCGGAAGCCCCCAACAGCTTCAGCGCATAGATCGAATGGTTGCCGATATTCGCCCCCGCGTCGCAAAACACCCCGCCGCGCGGAAAATGCTGCGCGATCAACTTCAACTCCTCCGGCTCGTAAAACCGCCCCTTGGCATGGCGGGCCTGAATCCGGTCTTTTCGATCCGCCACGGTGAAGAAAATCGGCACCCCGTCATAGACCGAGCGCGTCACCTGCGTGCGGCGTGGATTGGTGAAGATATCGGGGCTTGCGATCATCGCCAAAGCCGTCGCAGACAGATGAGCGGGCGGACGGGTCATATCCATGGGGGTATCCATTCGACTTTTGGCGGCTTCTGTTTTCGCCACCATCACCCGCAGCGCGCCAAGGGTCAACGGCCCGCGACGGCTGATAGATTTGCTGTTCCCTTTCCCCGCCCTTTACCCTATAGGCCAGCGGTACATGCGTGTGAGCCCGCTCTAGGCAGAATCATCCCTTCACAACTGAGGGGGCCTTGGGGCTTTTGCGCGACATAATTGAGTTGACCCCAAGGATACAATACCGATGGCAAACACTGCCCAGTCCAAAAAGCGCGCACGGCAAGCCGATGCCCGTCAAGACATCAACAAAGCCCGCCGCTCGCGCATCCGCACCTTCCTGCGCAAAGTCGAAGAAGCACTGGCTTCTGGCAACCAAGACGCCGCCGCTCTGGCGCTGAAAAACGCACAGCCTGAACTGGCGCGTGGCGTTTCCAAAGGTGTCATGCACAAAAACACCGTGTCGCGCAAAATCTCGCGTCTGGCCTCGCGCGTCAAAGCGCTGGCAACCCCGGCAGCCTAAGACGCCCGGCGGCTACGCCAAGCTGACCTTACGTCATGATAGGGCGCGCGCCGAAAGGCCGCGCCCTATCGCATTTCCGCACAGAAACCCCGCTGCAGAATCGGTCACCCCCGCTGTCCTGATTTCCAAAAACGCAAGCCGCTTGCCGATTCCGACAGCAGATTTTCGCGGCTTTTGGCCCGCAGCGTTGCCGAATTGCACGGTCCGGGGGATTCGCGAAAGCAAACTCCTGTCAAGCAACAAGATCGGTTGCAGGGCCCTGCGGCGGCTTGCTAACTTGCCCAAGCGATTCACTTCGTCTGGGGGACATGACGCCGTCAAAGCAGAAAAATCAGGGGCGCAGCTGCCAAGCCAAGCGTACAACAACCTGAAATTATCCTTTGCCGTCCGAATGTTACACTGTTCGCGCCGAGATTCGGCCAACAGAGGCATCAACCACCGCCACCGGCTTACCCGGCTGCGGTTGTCACAGTTTTGTCCCCGCCACCGGGCCGGGACACTCAAGCAGGCATGGTGCTTTCACCAGCTTGGGCTGAGTGTTTTTCTGGTGGAAACAGTCGTGCTGAACCGCGTGAGAGCGTGGGACAACTAGAAAGCGCCATCGGGTCTCCGAAAGGCGCTTGGGGAAGACGAGACAATGACGCAAGAGGCCTGGGGCAAGGTACGCGAGACGCTGGCAAAGCGGATCGGCAAGAACAATTTTACCAGTTGGATCGAGCCTTTGCGCTGGGCTGGCTTGACCAATGGCGTCGCACGTTTTGAAGTGCCGACGACCTTTTTCGGCGACTGGGTGTCGCGCAACTATTCCGACCATATTCTCGGCCTCTTGAACGCCGAAGGCCATGCCGCAGGCCGCACCGAGTTTTTCGTGCCGATGGCGCAACCCGCCAACGCCCCGGTGGCCCCGCTCGCCGCCGACAAACCCACCCGCGCGCCCAAGCCCAGCCGCCCGCGTTCCGATGAAGACCTGCCGGGCGCAACCTTGGACGCCCGCTTTACCTTTGAAAGTTTTGTCGTCGGCAAGCCCAATGAATTGGCCCATGCCGCCGCCCGTCGCGTCGCCGAAGGTGGCCCGGTCACCTTCAACCCGCTGTTCCTTTACGGTGGCGTCGGCTTGGGTAAAACCCACCTGATGCACGCGATTGCCCACGAACTTCAGTCGCGCCAACCCCAACTGCGCGTGCTCTATCTCTCCGCCGAGCAATTCATGTACCGCTTCGTGCAAGCCCTGCGCGACAAGCAGATCATGGATTTCAAAGAACTGTTCCGCTCCGTCGACGTGCTGATGGTGGATGATGTGCAATTCATCGCGGGCAAAGACAGCACCCAAGAAGAATTCTTCCACACCTTCAACGCCTTGATTGACCAGAACAAACAGATCGTGATTTCCGCAGACCGCGCGCCGGGTGAGATTAAGGATCTGGAAGACCGCATCAAATCCCGCCTGCAATGCGGCCTCGTGGTCGATCTGCACCCCACCGACTATGAGCTGCGCCTCGGCATCCTGCAACAAAAGGCCGAGTATTACCGCCAGCAATACAAAGGCTTGGCGATTTCCACCGGCGTTTTGGAATTTCTCGCCCACCGCATCACCACCAATGTCCGTGTGCTGGAAGGCGCTTTGACCCGTCTGTTCGCCTTTGCCAGCCTCGTGGGCCGCGAAATCACGCTGGAACTGGCGCAAGATTGCCTCGCCGACATCCTGCGCGCCTCGGATCGCAAGCTGACCATCGAAGAAATCCAACGCAAAGTCGCCGAGCATTACAACATCCGGCTGTCCGACATGATCGGCCCGAAACGCCTGCGCAACATCGCGCGCCCGCGTCAGGTGGCGATGTATTTCGCCAAGCAACTGACCTCGCGCAGCCTGCCGGAAATCGGCCGTCGCTTTGGTGGTCGGGATCACACCACGATCATGCACGGCGTGCGCAAAATTGAAGAGCTGATGACCACCGATTCGCAGCTTTCCGACGATCTGCAACTGTTGCGGCGTCAGTTGCAGGCTTAAAGCGCGCTGGGCAGGCTTGACCTGCCCCGGAATCGCCCTCAAAGTCCCGAAAATGCTTGTGAACCGGCCAAAACCGGATAGTTTCGACGTCCCTGCACGGGGGCGCCACCAAGGGGAACGACATGAAGATCAGCATCGAACGCGCAACGCTTCTGAAGGCGCTGGCGCAGGCACAATCGGTGGTGGAACGCCGCAACACCATTCCGATCCTCGCCAACGTGCTGATCGAGGCCGAGGGCGCACAGGTTTCCTTCCGCGCCACTGACCTGGACATCGAGGTGGTGGACCGCGCCCCCGCGATGGTCGAACGCCCCGGCGCGACCACGGTTTCGGCGGTGATGCTGCACGAGATCACGCGCAAGCTGCCCGACGGGTCGCTTGTGAACCTGACTGAAGACGCCGCCTCGGGCCGCCTGACCATCGCGGCGGGTCGGTCGACCTTCAGCCTTGCGACGCTGCCGAAGGAAGACTTCCCGGTCATGGCGACGTCGGAGTATTCCTCGAACTTCTCTGCCCCCGCACCCGTGCAGCGGCGGCTCTTCGACAAGGCAAAGTTCGCGATCTCGACCGAGGAAACGCGCTACTATCTGAACGGCGTCTACATGCACGTCAGCCAGGGCGAATCCGGCAAGGTCCTGCGCTGCGTCGCGACCGATGGCCACCGCCTGGCCCGGATCGACGCGCCCTTGCCCGAAGGGGCTGACGGAATGCCCGGAGTAATCGTGCCCCGCAAGACGGTGGGCGAGCTGCGCAAACTGCTGGATGATGACGAAGCAACGATCGCCGTCTCGGTTTCCGAAACGAAAGTTCGCTTTGCCACGCCGGTGATCACCCTGACCTCCAAGGTCATCGACGGCACCTTCCCGGACTACACCCGCGTCATTCCCACGGGGAACACCCGCAAGCTGGAAGTCGACGCGTCTGAATTCGCCAAGGCCGTCGACCGCGTGGCGACCGTTTCCTCGGAACGGTCC
>CAYLYV010000011.1:0-52528 GCA_964387655.1 uncultured Cypionkella sp.
CGCTCTCCAATATCACTCTAGACACTGGGTCACCTCCTTTCAAAATGTTGCCGATAAGGCAAGCGTGACATAGATTCTCGCTTTGTCAAAAGGTTTTACGCGCTCCTGCGCGCGTATTTTGCGATGGCTATGCGGAACGGCATCAGTGCGATTAAATCGACGGCAACTTTGATACAAAAGTCGGCCAAAGCCAGCGATTGCCACAGCGGCACTTCGGGGCCGAAGCCCAGAAGCGGCACCGGTCCGGTGGCCCAAGAAACGTCGTTTGCAGGCTCTAACCAGATGAAATCTGCGGAAAATGCCAAGCTGAAGAACAGCATGGTATCGACGGAGGAGCCTAGCAACGAGCCGAGGAACGGTGCCCGCCACCATTCCGCACGGCGCAATTTGTCAAATACCGTCACATCCAGCAACTGACCGACCAAAAACGCCAGACCTGACGCGATTGCGACGCGCAATGTCACTAAAGGACCAAATTCCCCGATGATTTGCGTGCCAATCACCGAGCAGATCAGTCCCACGGCGAAGCCTGCATAAACCACCCGACGGGCGGCTTTGGCACCCTCAAAGCGGTTGACCAATTCGGACACCAGAAAGGCGAAGGGATAGGTGAAGGCGCCCCAGGTCAGCCATTGGCCAATCGGATATTGCACCAGAATATTAGAGGCCACGACGATGATGGCCATGGCGATGACGCCAAGCAGCAGTTTGTTCATTGTATGATCCGTTTTTTACAAGGTCGCGGAGACTTGGTTCAGCAATAGACTTGGCCCATATGGGACGCGGTGGCCTAGCGCGGGGACGGTGGCCTGTCAATCCGGCAGTTGGTATTCGACGATCTGGCTGCGCAGAAAGAATTTGAAATTGTCGTCTGATACCATCGTCGCGGTTAGATGCCCCGCAGCATCACGCCAGATGGAGATCCCTTCGAGATTATCATACAGCCCGACCGGCGTTTCCAGCAGGGTTTCGCCTTTACCAAATCCCTTGGGACCGAGGCTAAAGCGGCGCAGGCGGCTGGAAAACCCTGCAAGGCCGCGAAAATCGCGCTCTAGCAGGTAGAATTTGCCATCGGGACCAAAATCCGCGCCGACGGGAAGATAGCCACCTTCCCGCAGAATTTGCAGGCGTTTGTCCCATTTGCCGCCTTTGAAGCGATAGATCGGGAAGGGCGTGTGCGCGCCCCCCGAGCGTTCGGGCAAAGTGTAAAGCGTGCCGTTTGCGTCAATCGCCAAAGCCTCTAGCGCGGAATTCGTTTGCAGGGTTTTGAAATCTGGAGGCGAAGGCAGATTTTGTGCTGGACCGCCCAGTTTTGGATAGAACAGCACGCGCGCACGGCCCTCAAACGAGATATAGACCGAGCCATTTTCCGCCAAGGCGATGCCTTCGCTGTCCGAAAGGCCGGGCTTCAGCGACTTTCCGTCTACGCCTTGCAGCGGTTGCACGGGTTTTGCTGAAATTGAAGCGATCCGGCCAGCCTCATCACGCGTAATCTGGCCTGTCGTGTAAGCGCCCCGATCAGACAATACGATGATATCGCGGCCGTTTTCGGACACTTCAACACCGGAAAACCCGCCGAAACGCGGGTCGTCCATCGTCCAATGGAAGGCATCAAGAAAACCGGACGGCGGGGTCGGGCTGGCGCTGCCCTCAAGGCCCGCAATCAGCACCATCCCCACCGTTACGGCGAGGAAAGCACGTCTACGCATTGATTTGGCAAATCGGCCATGGTGAATTCACGCGGGCCTTTTTTACGGGGGGCGGGTGGACCCGGATTTTTAACCGGCTTAGGATTCAGATAGGCATCCGACACCCACCACGCGAGGGTTTCATCGCAACCGTCGCCACCGTTGGAAAGCTCTGACACGGTGGGTGATTGCGTCTGACACAGCCGCGCGCCTTTCGGGCATTTCAGCCGCACATGGAAATGCGTGTCATGGCCTGCAATCGGGCGGATTTTTTGCAGCCATTTCTTGTCAGATTTCTTTGCGGTCCTGCACATTTCAATCTTTACCGCTGCCGCGACGAAAATCCGATCTACCCGTGAATCCGAAGCCGCCGCTTTCAAAAGCGCGGCATGGCGTGGCGTCCAGTTCGCCGTCACCGATTTCTGATCGGCAGAGCGCACGGGGATCGAGCTGATGTTCTCGCGGTCTTTTCGGCTCAGGTTCAGACTTTTCGGCGGCAGCATCCAGATGTCGGCATCGAGACCAATCTGATGGCTGGCATGACCCGAAGTCATCGGCCCGCCGCGCGGCTGGCCCATGTCGCCGATGTAAAGTCCGCGCCAGCCGATTTGCGTCGCAGTTTGCGAAAGGTCTTCCAGATATTGCACCAGCACCGGATGGCCGAAATTGCGGTGCCGCGACAGCCGCATCGCCTGCCATGTCGGGCCGGTTTCGGGCAATGCAACCAACCCCGCTGCACAGCCTCGCGCATAAGAACCTATCGGCATAGGGTCTTGCTGGCTGGGATTTTCGGCCGCGCCAAACAGCTTGTTCGCCAGCTTTTCAGCATTTGCAGGCTGCGGAGCCAAAAGTGCGGCGCAGAGAATAAGGGAGCGGATCATGCCTGTTCGCCTTTCGGGTTGACCCAGAGCATCAGGAGGAGTCCTATGACAAACAGCAGCACAATCGGCGAAATCCCGAGACGGGAAGACCCAGTCGCCGCTGTCGCTGCATAGATCAGAGCCGGGGCCATGAAGCTGGTGACTTTGCCGGAAAGCGCGAACAGACCAAACGCCTCGGTCGCGCGGTCGGGAGTGGTGTGGCGCAGCACCATGGTGCGGCTGGCGGCTTGCAGCGGCCCGCCTGCGGCGCCGATCAGGCCGCCACAGATGTAGAAAATGATGTCGGGGGTGCTAGAGGCCGGGTCCATCGCTATGCCCCAAAGGCTGTCCCGCTCCATCCCGACGATGACAAGGCAGACCACGAGCAACACGATAATTGCGCCGACGATCACTGGTTTAGGGCCAAAGCGGTGATCGAGTTTGCCGCCTAACCAGCTTGCAATCATTGCCGTGACGCCGCCTAGGATGCCGAACACGCCGATCTTACCGATATCCCAGCCCAGCACGTTGTTGGCGTAAATGCCGCCAAAGGCATAAATCCCGGTCAGCGCATCACTATACGCGAGGGTTGAACCAAGATAGGCGGACAAACTGCGGCGGAACCGCAAGCTTTTCAGATTCTCCAGCAAGCTCGCCATGGCTGCGCCGATATGCAGTGATCCCGCACCTCCTTTCGGCTCTTTGACCCACAAAACGAAGGGGATCATAAACACCACGAACCAGACGGCGCTCAGCGGGCCGACGATGCGGGTTTCCTCGCGCGCTTCGGTGTCTAAGCCGAAGATCGTCGGATCAATCCCGGCACGCGTCACCTCGGAATCGCCGTTCAGCACGAAGAACGACAGCATGACGGCCAGCGCAATCAACCCGCCCAGATAGCCAAACGCAAAGCCGCTGCCCGAGATTTTGCCCAGATTGTCGCCTTCCGACAGCGTCGGCATCAGCGCGTTGGTGAAAATCGCGGTGAATTCCATGCCGATCAAACCAATGCCGAACAGGATCGCCGCCCAGCGCAGAGTGCCAAGTTCCGCGCCGGGCGCCAAACCCCAAAGGCTCCATGCGCCGAAAACATAGAGCACCGAGAAGCCCCAGACCCAGATCAACCGCCGTCCGGTGCCCTGCGCCACTGCGCCCAAAATCGGGGCCATAAACGCGATGATCAGCGAGAATATCGCATACCAAAAGCCCCAATAGGATTGTGCTGCGGCCTTGGCGGCTTCTTCCTCCATCCCCGTGCCCATGAAATAGCCCCGCGCGACTTCCGCAAAATATGGGCCGAAGATGAAGGTGAGCAACAAGGTGTTGTAGGGTTGGCTGGCCCAGTCGTAAAACCACCAGCCCCAGATGCGCTGCCGTGCTGTCGCCATGCCCTGCCCCTTTTCGGTTTTCGCCATTCAAGCCTGAAAAACCGCTCCCACGCAAGCGCCGTGCTTAAGCGCGTAGCGGTGGCCAAGGCCGCATCGCATCTGCGGCGATCCAGGCGGTGATCCAATCCGGCATCACCGGGCTTTCGGTCGGGTAGCCCAGCGCCGCGATCACCTCGGCAGGCTTCACCATACCGGCTTTCGAAATGAAGGCGTAGCGCAGCAGCATGTGGCTGGTGCATTCGTCGCCGCGCCAGAAGCTTTGCTCGATATAGCCAAAGCGCGCGTCCCAGCCGACCACTCGACTGATCTGTGTGACCTTCTGAAACACCGTCACCCGCTTGCGGTAGCGCATGGTGTTGCCCGCCACGGTGATGCCCCAGCCATTCGCCTTGGCGACCCTTTCAAACCCCATCCGCACCGACATCGGAATCCGCCCCAGATCAAACAGCGTGAGGGTGCGGCCATTGTTCAACTCGCGCCACGGGTCGAGATCCCACGGCCAGATGCGGTGGATGCTGACATGGGGGTCAAACAGGCCCAGCCTGGGCGCGTTGCGGAACTTCCAAAGTTCTTTCGCCATGCGGACATAGGGATACATCGGCCACCTCCGCCGCCTGAAGTGCCTTTTGTCGCGGGGGGCGTCAACCAAAACGCTGCGGAAAGCATTGCCCTTTGGGGGGTGGGGCGTTACCTCTGCCACAATCCTTTGTGCTTGGAGCCGCCGATGACCTCTGTGTTGCAGATTTTGCTGATGGTGCTTGATATCGCCAAGTGGATCGTCCTGATCCATATCATCATGAGTTGGCTGATCAATTTTCAGGTGCTGAACCTGCGCCAGTCTTTGGTGGCACAAATCTGGTATGGTCTTAACCGCCTGCTAGACCCGATTTATAGCCGTGTCCGCGCGATCTTGCCGAACACGCCGGGGTTGGATCTGGCGCCACTGATCGTGCTGCTGGTGATTTATGGCCTGCGGATCGTGGTCTATAACAATATGTACAGCTTTTCCTGATCTGATGCCCCAGCGCCGGCTTGGCGCGAAGAAAGCCCATGCCCGCACCGCAAGACCTTCTGCATTCGATTTTCGGCTTCCCCGGCTTTCGCCCCGGTCAGGAAGAAATTGTCGATGCGGTGATGGCGGGGCGCAATACCCTTGCGATCATGCCGACGGGTGGCGGGAAATCCTTGTGTTTTCAATTGCCTGCCTTGTGCCGGAATGGTGTAACCGTGGTGATCTCACCGCTGATCGCATTGATGCGGGATCAGGTGCGCAGCTTGAAGGAAGCTGGGGTTGAGGCGGGGGCGTTGACGTCAGGCAATACCGAGGATGAGACCGAAGAAGTTTTCGCCGCGCTGGATGAGGGGCGGTTGAAGCTGCTGTACATGGCGCCGGAACGACTGGCCTCGTCGGCCACCCTGCCCCTGCTGCGCCGGATCAACTGCACGATGATTGCGGTGGACGAGGCGCATTGCGTCAGCCAATGGGGCCATGATTTCCGCCCGGATTACCTGCGGATTGGTGAGTTACGCCGCGCCCTGAACGTGCCTTTGGCCGCGTTTACCGCCACCGCAGATGAGGAAACACGCGCCGAGATCGTCACCCGGCTGTTTGATGGCAAAGCACCGGATAGCTTCCTGCGCGGCTTTGATCGCCCGAATATCCATCTGGCCTTTGCAGTGAAGGACAGCCCACGCGACCAGATTTTGCGGTTTGCGGGCGCGCGGCGCGGGCAATCCGGCATCGTTTATTGCGCAACACGGGCGAAAACTGAAACGCTTGCGCAGGCGTTGAAGGCCGAGGCCCATTCCGCCTGTTACTATCACGGTGGCATGGATGCCGAAGATCGTCGCCGCGTTGAAATCCGCTTTCAGCAGGAAGACGGGCTGATCGTGGTGGCCACGGTTGCCTTCGGGATGGGCATCGACAAGCCCGATATCCGCTGGGTTGCCCATGCCGATCTGCCAAAATCCATAGAGGGCTATTATCAGGAAATCGGCCGGGCGGGGCGGGATAGTGCCCCGGCGGAAACCATGACGCTTTACGGGCCGGATGATATTCGCCTGCGCCGCACGCAGATTGACGAAGGTGCCGCCCCGCCTGATCGCAAGGCGGCGGATCACGGGCGGCTAAATGCGCTGCTTGGCTTGGCCGAGGCGATGGCCTGTCGGCGTCAGGTTTTGCTCGGCTATTTTGGCGAAGTGGCGGAGCCATGTGGAAACTGTGATCTCTGTCAGCGGCCTGCCCTGCTGTTTGACGCCACCGATGCGGTGCGCAAGGCTCTGTCCGCGATGCTGCGTACGGGGGAGTGGTTTGGCGCGGGCCATCTGATTGATATCCTGACCGGAAACTCCACCCCCAAGGTGCGTGAAAAGGGTCATGATCAGCTTCCTACCTTCGCGGTTGGGCGTGACCTGTCGAAACCCGCTTGGGGGGCTGTGTTCCGCCAGATGATGGGCCGCGATCTGGTGCGCCCGGACCCGGATCGCTTCGGCGCTTTGCGGATGACTGATGCCGCGCGCCCGATCCTGCGCGGTGAAGCTTCGATCACCTTGCGCAAGGACACCATCGACAAAGCCCTGCCGCGCTTGGCGATCAAAACGCAGGTGTCCGAAGAAGACGCCAGCCTGTTATCGGCGCTGAAAGCCAAGCGCCGGGCTTTGGCAGAAGCTGCAGGTGTGCCCGCCTATGTGATTTTTGCTGATAAGACTTTGATCGAGATGGCAGAAGTTCGGCCCGCCAATCTGGATGCGATGATGGGCATCACCGGGGTCGGCGCGAAAAAGCTGGAAAGTTATGGCACTGCGTTTTTGCAGATTATCACAGGGGCGGCAGCTGTGCCGATGCACCCTGCGCGTCGTGCGCTCGCGGGGCGCGATGCGGGTGCTGTGTATGATCGGTTGAACGAGGTGCAGTTGCAACTTGCACGCGGTGCAGATGGCATCGGCAAGCTGTTGTCCTGCACGCAATCCACCCTGCGCCATATTGCCGAACGCAGGCCTTCCACCTTGGCGGAACTGGCGGATATTCAGGGCATGGGCGATCAGAAAATCGACCGGTTCGGTACCGCCTTCCTTGATGTCTTGCGCGAGGCCTGAAGCCCGCTATGTCTTGCCGCGAAGGAGTTCGCCATGCTGACCGTGATTTCCCCCGCCAAACGATTGAATGAAACGGCGCATTTGGCTGGCGTCGATCCGACCGTGCCAGATTTCGCCGCTGATGCGCTGCGTCTGGCGAAGATTGCACGCGGGTTGAGCGTCGCCGATCTCTGTGCGCTGATGGATATTTCGCCCGCTTTGGGGCAGTTGAACCACGCGCGATTCAAGGCGTTTCGCAAGGATGCGCCCGATCAACCCGCTGCGTTTACCTTTGACGGCGACACCTATGCCGGGCTGGAAGCCCGCACGATGGAGCCGGATACCTTGCTCTGGGCGCAGGGGCATTTGCGGATATTGTCCGGGCTTTATGGCTTGCTGCGGCCGTTGGATGCAATCCAGCCGTATCGGTTGGAAATGGGTAGCAAGATGGCCAACCCGAAGGGCAGCGATCTTTACGCCTATTGGGGAAGCAAAATCGCCAAAGCTTTGAATGCTTTGGCTGCCGAGCAAGGGGCGAAGGTGTTGATCAACTGCGCCTCGGCAGAGTATTTTGGCGCAGTTGATCTGAAGGCGCTGAAGCTGCGCGTGGTTACTCCGGTGTTTCTGGAGGAGCGCAATGGTGACGCAAAAGTCGTCAGTTTTTGGGCGAAGAAAGCCCGAGGAGCGATGGCACGCTTCATCAGCCAGCACCATTTGACCGACCCCACCGATCTGCGGGGCTTTGATCTGGGCGGCTACACCTATAGCCCCGCCCAATCGGATGCGACACGGCTGGTTTTCTCGCGCCAAGCCGCAGCCGCCGCTTAGGCGGCCTGTTCGGCCACAATGATGGGCCTGACGAAGCCGGGGCAGTATTCCGCCAGCGTTTCCGTAATCGCGCCCTTGCGTAACGGTTTGGTCATGTAACGGTCGATGCCTGCGGCCAGAATCGCTTCGGCATCGCCCTCCATCGCATGGGCTGTCAGCGCTACAATCGGGACATGGGTTTTGCCAGCCTCCAATACGCGGATGGCTCGGGCAGCATCGCGGCCGTCCATTTCTGGCATCGAGATATCCATGAAAATCAGGTCTGGCTGGAAGCTTTGGAACAGGGCGACAGCCTCTATCCCATTGTTGGCGAACACCAGTTCGATGTCGATCTCGCGAACCATTTTCTGAAACACCAGTTGGTTGGTGCGGTTGTCTTCAGCTGTCAACACTCGCATTTGCCGACGTTCGGCCTGTGGCACAGATTCGGCCATAGGCGGAAGATCGGGCACAGAAACCGCCAACGATTGCAGACGGCGATACAAATCGGCACGCAGGATCGGCTTTTGCAGCGTCGCCGCCAGATATTGCGAGCCTTCGCCCTCACGCGCATTGGCGGGGTTGGACGATAGCAGCAGGATTGGCGTCGCAATTCCCCGGGCGCGAATACTACTGGCCAGTGCCAGGCCATCCATCTCGGGCATCTCGTGGTCGGTGATAATCGCATCAAAGCTGCCGCCTTCCAGTGCCAATAGCGCCTCTGCACCTGAGCGGCACAGGGTCACGGCGATGCCGCAGGGCACCAGTTGACGTTCCAGAATGGTGCGGTTGATGAATTGGTCGTCGACCACCAGTACGCGCTTCACCGTGATCGGCAGGCGCGGTTCCTCGGCGTCTTCGGCGATGGGAAGCGGGATGCGGAATCCGAAGCAGGCACCTTTGCCCAGATCGCTGTCCACCCAAACCTCACCCTGCATCCGTTCCACCAGCCGTTTGGTGATCGCCAGACCCAGGCCCGTGCCTTCAAACTTGCGGTTTGACTGGCTTTCGACCTGGTTAAATTCGCCGAAAATATGTGCGAGGTTTTCCGGCGCGATGCCGATGCCCGTGTCCTCGACAGTGATGTGTAAATCTTGTTCGCCCGCCGCGCCCTCAAGTCCAACCACTCGGATAAGCACATGGCCTTTGTCGGTGAATTTTACAGCGTTGCCGATCAGATTGGTCAGAATTTGCCGCACCCGCCCCGGATCGCCGATATAGCGGGTGGGCAGGAACATGTCGAAGTCGATCATCAGGTCGAGCCCCTTCTCGCGGGCACGCGGCTGCAACAGCATGGCGATCTCGTGGATCGTACGCTCCATATCAAAGGGTTCGGGATGCAGCGTCAGACGCTCCGCCTCAATCTTCGAGAAATCGAGAATGTCGTTGATGATCACCAACAATGCCTCACCTGATGAACGGATGGTTTCAGCGAACAGGCGCTGTTCTTCGGACAAGGTGGTGTCGCAAAGCAGTTCCGCCATGCCGACCACGCCATTCATCGGGGTGCGAATTTCATGACTCATATTGGCCAAGAAGGCTGATTTGGCGCGGCTGGCGGCTTCGGCGGCCAGTCGCGCGGCCTCCAGCGCGTTCTGTTGGGCTTTGAGGTGTGTAATGTCCACCCGCAGACCAACCCGGCCGCCATCCGGTGTGGCGTGATCTTGCGCCCTGATCCAGCGGCCATCGGCAAGCTGTTGTTCAACAGCGGCACCGGGGTTGCGGTGTTGCGCCAAGCGTTCGGGCAGCCAGTCTGCTTCTCGCCCTTTGGCGTCCAAATGTTGGCCGTGATCCAGCCCATAGCGCAGGATATCTTCAAACTTCGCACCGGGAACAATGGCAGGGGCCGAAGCGGAATAGATATCGCGATAGCGTTGATTGCAGGTCAAAAGACGTTCCTCTCTGTCAAACAGCACGAAGCCATCGGGAATGGCCTCAATAGCGGCCCAAATTCGCATTTGTTCCGTGATATCAAGCGCAAGGCTGACCATGTCGCCGTCGCGGGCGCGCTGATCGACCATGCGCACCCAGGTGCCAGTCTTAAATTGGATGGTGATCGGTTCGATAGATTCAGCTTCCCAGCGCGCCAGCATATTGGCTACCCAGACATCGGGAGTGAGTGCGCCCAGTTCCACTAAGCCGCCCTCTGCCACGATGCACAAAAGATCAGCATAGGGCAGGCCCGGCACAATTTCGTGGTCATTAAAGGCGGAAAGATAGGCCGCGTTTGCGGTGATCAGCTGCTGGTTGGAATCAAACACGGCAAAGCCATCTTTGATGGTATTGATGCTGTCCCATAGCCGCCGCTCTGCCATCACCGCCAATGTATGGGCGCGGTCAAGGTCTTCGACAAAGCGCGATTGCTGCCCCTTCAACTGTTCGGCCTCTGTCAGTGCAGATTTCACCACTTGCCGTTGCTCGACGATCTGGTCGGACAAAGCCCGCGCGTGCAAGCCAAGTTTGGCATTGGCGGCAAACAGTTCACGGCTTTTTTGCTCAAGCAGGCGTTCCGCCGCCAACCGGGCGCGCCTTTCCTTTGCCAGCCGTTCTGCGAAATCCATACCCGTCTCGTTCCGTCACATTCTGTGCGCCCGCGCCGCAGGCAGGCCGTTGAGTCTTGGGCAATTTGGCGCAACAAAATGAATCATGGGTTAAGATGACAAGTTTCGTTGTGTGGATCAGATGTCTTGCCAATGTCGCGGCCCACATGCGACAGTCGATCCACTGATTTCAGGGAGGATTTTGGCGATGCACATTAGGCTCGGTCGTGCCCTCATGGGTGCTTTTGCAAGTTTGTTCATTCTGTCGGCGATGCCTGCGGCGGCGCAGGATCTGATTCCCAGCAAGCGTCTGGTTCTCAGCGAAAACACCGACATGCCGGGCAGCGATATTGCGTCGATTTTCGACACCACGCTGGACGCCTGCCAGCGCGCCTGTCTGACCAACAAGCAGTGCAAGGCGTTCACCTTCAACACGCGCAATGGCTCATGTTTCCCGAAATCCAAGGTGGGCGAAGCTGCGGCATTTGACGGGGCCTATTCCGGCACCGTGCTGGAGGCCGAGAAAAGTGCAGAAGACCGTGCCGAGGCCCGCCGGGCAGAGCTGAATTTCGTGCAGGATTGGGAGCTTTCCGGCATCACCCAACAAGCCGAGCAGCTTGCCAACACCCACACCACCAACGGCTATTCTGCCGAAGATCATCTGGGGGCTGCTGCGGATGCCGAGGCGAACGGCGACATGGTTTTAGCCAGCAATTACGCTGGAGCCGCGCTGAACCTGACCGATTCTGCCGATGGTTGGGCGGAATATGCCCGGCTGTTGCTGGCGGCGGGGCAAAAGGCCGGTGATCGCAGCTATCTGGACCGGGCTTATTATGCCTCGGTCAACGCGTTCCTACGCTCGGACAACAAGGCACAGGAACATTCGATTCTGCTGACTATGGGCGATGCTTTGGAATCAATCGACCGGGGCCGCGACAAGGTGCAGGCCCTGCGGCTGGCACAGGCTTTGCAACCGCGTGACGATACCGCGCTGGCGCTGGACGATGCGATTGGCAAATACGGCTTCCGCATTGTCGATAACATCGTGCAAACCGATAGCGCCCGCCCGCGCATCTGTGTGAATTTCTCAGAGGCATTGGCGAAATCGGGTGTCGATTATGCGACGTTCGTGCAGCTTCCTAGTGCGGGCCTGACCGTCACCACCGATGGCTGGCAGCAGTTGTGTGTTGAGGGTGTCACCTTTGGCTCGCGCAACACTATCACCTTCCGCGAAGGCCTGCCGTCCGCCGATGGCCAAACCCTCGCGAAATCCATCGACGTGACCGCCTATGTGCGCGACCGCAATCCCGGCGTGCGCTTTCCGGGCCGGGGCTATGTGTTGCCCCGCTCTGGCGCCGCCTTGATTCCAGTTGAGACGGTGAATACCGAAAAGCTTGAGCTGTCGCTGTATCGCGTGACCGACCGCAACCTATTGCGTTCGTTGCAGAATGGCTACTTCGGCACACCGATGGCGGATTATCAGGAATATGATTTCTCCAGCCAGATCGGTTCGGAAATCTGGAAGGGCATCGGGGCGGTTAAGCAAGAGATCAACGTCGATGTCACCACCCGCTTGCCGCTGGATGAGGCGTTAAAGGGCCAGCCTGC
The DNA here is from genome assembly GCA_964387655.1 of uncultured Cypionkella sp. Classification (GTDB taxonomy): domain Bacteria; phylum Pseudomonadota; class Alphaproteobacteria; order Rhodobacterales; family Rhodobacteraceae; genus Cypionkella. The sequence continues at coordinate 11,967 of CAYLYV010000011.1, forward strand.
GGGCATTTATGCGTTGCGCGCGGCAGTTCCCGGCGTTGATCCCTATGTGGTTCCTGCGGGTTGGCAGTGGTTTGTGGTGTCGGATCTGGGGCTGACCACGATGTCGGGTGTTGATGGCTTGCATGTATTTGTGCGCAGCCTTGGCACGGCTGCGGCGAAAAACGGTGTCAGCGTTGATCTGTTGTCGACCACCAACGAGGTGCTGGCGACCACCAAGACCGACGCGCAAGGTTATGCAAAGTTCGACGCCGGTTTAGCGTTGGGCACTGGTGGACAGGCTCCCGCAATGATCGTGGCGCGCGATGGCGACAGCGATCTCGCGTTTTTGTCGCTGACCGATCCTGAATTTGACCTTTCAGATCGGGGCGTGGCTGGGCGTGAGGCCGCCCCTCCGGTTGACGTGTTTTTGACCACCGATCGCGGGGCTTACCGTGCCGGGGAGACGATCTATGCCACCGCTCTGGCGCGTGATGCTGAAACCACTGCGATTGAAGGTCTGCCGCTGACCGCGATCTTGAAGCGCCCGGATGGTGTGGAATACTCCCGCGCGCAAATGGCCGATGCGGGGGCAGGCGGGCATGTGTTTGCGCTGCCCGTTGGTGGCTCTGCGCCACGCGGTCTGTGGACGCTGGAGGTTTACGCCGATCTGGAAGCGGCCGCTTTGACCACGCAAACTGTGTTGGTCGAAGACTTCCTGCCGGAACGCATCGACTTCAAACTGGCGCTGGCGGATCAGCCAATCCATCTGGGCGATGTGCCGCAGATGACGGTGGATGCTAAATATCTGTTCGGCGCGCCGGGGGCTGATCTGGCGATTGAAGGCGAAGTTCTGCTGCGCGCCGCCAAGGAACTGGAGGCGTGGCCCGGCTATGTCTTTGGCCGTTACGATGCACCGTTTGATGCGCAACTGTCGTCCTTCGGCGATATCCGCACCGATGCCGACGGCAAAGCTATCGTTGATCTGACCCTACCGGAAGTCGAAGACCCCGGCCGCCCGCTGGAAATGCGCGCCACCGTGCGCGTGGCCGAAGGTTCGGGTCGCCCGGTGGAACGTAAGGTCAGCAAATTGCTGGCCCCATCCTCGTATCTGATCGGAATCAAGCCTTTGTTTGCCGATGTAGTGCCGGAAGGCTCGGAAGCGGCGTTCAACCTGATCGGTATTGATCCAGAATCCAAAGCCGCGCCGATGAAAGTCAAATGGACGATCACGCGGATCGAGACGAATTACCAATGGTATCAAAGTAATAGCTCGTGGAACTGGGAACCTGTTACCAACCGCAGCAAGGTTGCCGAAGGCATGGCTGATCTGGGTGCAAAGCCTACGAAAATCTCGGCTCCGGTGCAGTGGGGTGAGTATGAAGTGCTGGTAGAGCGTACCGATGGCGCGCCTGCTGCCAGCTCGACCAGCTTCTATGCCGGTTGGTATGCCCCGGCTGATGCGAGCGATTCCCCCGATACGCTGGAACTCTCATTGGACAAACCGGCCTATAAATCCGGCGATACCGCTACGCTGCGGATCGTTCCGCGCGCGACGGGCACCGCTTTGATCACCGTTTTGTCGAACCGTTTGGTGTCGATGCAGGCGGTTGAGGTGAAGGAAGGCGAGAACACCATTCCGCTGACCGTCACCGATGAATGGGGTGCGGGCGTTTACGTCACTGCCTCCGTGCTGCGCCCGATGGATGTGGCCGCTGGCCGCAACCCGGCGCGCGCTTTGGGTCTAACCCATGCCAGCATCGACCCCGGCACGCATGCGCTGACGGCATCGGTGGAAACTGCGCCAGAGGCCACCCCGCGCGGCCTGCTGGACGTGGCTGTGAAGGTCGAAGGCGTCGAGGCTGGCGATACCGCCTATGTCACCATCGCAACCGTCGATCAGGGCATCCTGAACCTGACGGGCTTCCAGCCGCCAAACCCGCAAGACCACTACTTCGGTCAACGCAAACTTGGCGTCGGCATCCGTGATATCTATGGCCGCCTGATTGACGGCATGAACGGCGCCGAAGGCTCGGTGCGTTCGGGTGGCGATGCGGGTGCGCAAGCGCGCCTGCAAGCGCCGCCGCCCACAGAGGAACTGGTGGCTTACTTTACTGGCCCGGTTCCGGTCGGGGCTGATGGCTATGCCCGCACCTCGTTCACCCTGCCCTCGTTCAACGGCACCGTGAAGGTGATGGCGGTCGCATGGTCGAAGAAAGGAGTCGGCCAAGCAAATGCTGACGTTCTGGTGCGTGATCCAGTGGTTGTCACAGCGTCCTTGCCGCGCTTCATGCAACCCGGCGACAAATCGCGTCTGCTGCTGGAAATCGTCCACGCCACCGGGCCTTCTGGCCGGATGTCGCTGGACGTATCCTCCGCTGGCCTAAAACTGGGCGATGTGCCTTCGGGCTTTGATCTCGGCGATAAAGCCAAGGCCACCTTCGCCATTCCGGTGACGGCGGATGCCATTGGAAATCAGACGATTGAGGTCGCGTTGACCACACCAGACGGCAAGGTTTTGAAAAAAACCCTGACGGTTCCGGTGCAGATCAACGATCCTGCAGTCGTGCGCGTCAGCCGTCTTGATCTGAAGAAAGGTCAGGAATTCACCTTCGATGCCAATGCCTTCACCGGGTTGATCCCCGGCTCTGGCAAGGCCACGATGGCGGTTGGCCCCATCGCCCGTCTGAACGCCCCCGGGGTGTTGGCGGCATTGGATGCTTACCCCTATGGCTGCACAGAACAGATCACCTCCAAGGCGCTGCCGCTGCTTTACTTCGATCAAGTCGCAGCTGCGATGGATCTTCCGGGGTCGGACAACATCAAGCTGCGGGTTGAACAAGCGGTTGAGGAAGTGCTGACCAACCAATCCTCCAACGGCTCTTTCGGCCTCTGGGGTCCGGTCGAAAACGGTGGCGATTTCTGGCTGGATGCGTTTGTCACGGACTTCCTCAGCCGGGCGAAAGCGCGCGGCTATGCGGTGCCGGATCAGGCGTTCCGCAATGCTTTGGACAACTTGCGCAACCAAGTGAATTACCAAGCTGACTTCGACAGCGGAGGTGAGGCTTTGGCCTATGCGCTAATGGTTCTGGCCCGAGAAGGGGCCGCAGCCGTGGGCGATCTGCGCTACTATGCCGATGTGAAGGGCGATGCGTTCAGCACGCCCGCCGCAATGGCGCAACTGGGTGCGGCTTTGGCGAGCTACGGCGACCAACCCCGCGCCGACGCGATGTTCCGTCGTGCTGGCGCGGCATTAGCGGCGCTGAAAGGCCCCGAGAAAGAGCAGATTTTCCGCGCCGACTATGGCACCAATTACCGCGATGCGGCGGCGGTGCTGGCTTTGGCGGCAGAGTCTGGCTCAAAAGCGGTGGATCAAGAAGCGCTGACGTCCCGCATCTCGACCACTTCGGCTTTGTCCACACAGGAGGCGACTTGGGCACTGCTGGCGGCCAATGCGCTGATTGATCGCAAGGGCGCTGACGGCATCCTGATCGATGGCGCGCCGGCTTCTGGGCCATTGGTGAAGGTGCTGGATGCGGCAAACACTGCACCTGTGGTGGTGAAGAATACCAGCGATAGCGACACCACCCTAACCGTCACCACCTATGGTGTACCGTCAGAGCCTGAGCCAGCTGGCGGCAACGGCTATGCCATCGTGCGGAACTACTACACGATGGACGGTCAAGCGACGACGCTGGAGGGCCTGAAAGTCGGCACCCGTCTGATCACCGTGCTGGAAGTCACGCCGTTTGGCCGTGGCGAGGCGCGGTTAATGGTCAGCGATCCGCTGCCTGCCGGGTTTGAGATCGACAATCCCAACCTGATGTCCTCTGGCACCGACGCATTGTCGGAACTGGGGTTGGAAACCGAAGTGGCGCATAGCGAGTTCCGGCAGGACCGTTTCCTGACTGCAATCGACCGCTACAGCAATGAAACCTTCCGGCTGGCCTATGTTGTCCGCGCAATCTCGCCCGGCACGTTCCACCAGCCTGCGGCCTCGGTGGAAGACATGTATCGGCCCGACCTAACGGGCCGGACGGATGCGGGCACCATCACCATTTCCGAGTGATGGGCGCGCGGTTTCTGTTTGTTCTGACGGCGGGCCTGGGGCTCGCCGCTTTTTCGAATGACAAGCTGGAACAATGGGTTGATGCAACGGTTCTGCCGCCGCTGCAGGTGGAAACATCTGTTGAGGTGCTGGACCGCAACGGCGCTTTGCTGCGCGCCTATACGGTCGCCGATGGGCGTTGGCGGCTGGATGTGGCGCTGTCGGATGTAGACCCCGACTATATCGCAGCGCTGCTCGCCTATGAAGACAAGCGGTTTTACGACCACGGCGGCGTGGACTCACAAGCGCTTTTGCGGGCGGCGCTGCAGGCGGTTTGGAATGGCCATGTGGTGTCCGGCGGTTCGACCCTGACGATGCAGGTGGCGCGGTTGTTGGAGCAAGGCACCACCGGGCAGATTGCCGGCAAAATCCGGCAGATGCGGGTGGCGATGGCGCTGGAGCGGCGGCTCTCGAAACAGGAAATTTTGTTTTTATATCTGCACCTTGCGCCGTATGGCGGCAATCTGGAAGGCATCCGGGCTGCGACACTATCCTATTTTGGCAAAGAGCCTTCACGCCTGACCCCTGCCGAGGCGGCGCTGCTGGTGGCGATCCCGCAAAGCCCAGAGGTGCGCAGGCCGGATCGCTCGATAGAGCGGGCGACGGATGCGCGAGACAGGGTTTTGGCGCGATCTTTGCGCGATGGGTTGATTGACGAGGAGCAGATGCAGGCCGCGCGGACGGAAGTTGTGCCCAGCGTTCGACGCGCCTTCCCAGCGCTGGCACCGCATATGTCTGACCGGATTATCGCAGAAGAACAGGGGCTTAAGCGGCATCAACTGACGCTGGACAAGACCTTGCAGACCAAACTGGAGCGATTGGCTGCGGATGTGGTGGCAAGCCGGGGCGACAGGCTACAAGTGGCGATTGTGGTGGCGGATCATACCTCGGGCGAGGTGCTGGCTTCGGTCGGATCAGCGGCATTTGTGGCGGATCGGCGCGCGGGGTTTGTCGATATGACACGGGCGATCCGTAGCCCCGGATCGACGCTTAAGCCCTTGATTTATGGGCTGGCTTTTGATGAGGGCCTCGCACATCCCGAGACGTTGATTGACGATAAGCCAACCGATTTCAACGGCTATAAGCCGCAGAATTTTGATCGGCAGTTTCGCGGCACCATTCGGATCAGGGAGGCTTTACAAGAGTCTTTGAACATCCCCGTGGTGGCGCTGACGGATGCTTTGGGACCTGCTAAGGTATTGGTATCTTTTGACAAAGCCGGGGTAAAATACGATCTGCCAGGAGGGCAGCCGGGATTGGCGATTGCTTTGGGCGGCATTGGTGTTAGCCTTGAAGATATGGTGCAACTTTACGCAGCTATCGCCCGGGGTGGGGTTTCTCTGCCGCTGACACACCAGATGAAGGGCCAGCGCGAGGAAGGGCAGCGGGTTTTGTCGGCCTCAGCTGCTTGGCAGGTGGGCGATATTTTGGCGGGGCTGGCTCCGCCACCGGGTGCGCCGGAAAATCGGCTCGCTTACAAGACCGGGACCAGTTACGGGCACCGCGATGCTTGGGCGATAGGGTTTGATGGCCGCAACGTGATTGGCATCTGGATGGGCAGGCCGGATGGGACGCCTGTGCCGGGGGCGTTTGGGGCAGATTTGGCAGCGCCAGTTTTGTTTCAGGCCTTTGCACGACTGAAGCGGAATCTTGATCCGCAGCCGGAACCTCCCTCAGCTACGCTATTGGTTTCAAATGCAGAGTTGCCGCAACCTTTGCAGAAGTTCCGCAACCGTAATGCGGCGTTTCAACCAGACAAGGATGCGCCAGCGGTGGCTTTTCCGCCTGATGGCGCGGAAGTTGAAATGCTGCGAGATGGGCTTTTGGTACGGGTTTCGGGCGGCAAAGCGCCCTACACTTGGCTGGCCAATGGGGTGCCTGTGGCGGTTTCGCTTGGGTCACGAGAGACAATGCTCAGCAGTTTGGGACGCGGGTTTATCACGCTTTCGGTGATTGACGCCGAGGGCAGATCAGCGCGCACGAAGGTGAGGTTGCGTTAGCGCCTATGTTTTTGCCGTGCTGATCGCGGGCTATTTTCTGTGCTGATGCGATTTACGCACGCTCAATCGCCAAAGCGATGCCTTGCCCACCACCGATGCACATCGTGATCAGCGCTGTTTTGCCGCCCGAACGCTCCAACTCGGCCAAGGCTTTGGCGACCAGAATAGCACCGGTTGCCCCCACCGGATGGCCCAAGGCAATCGCCCCGCCGTTGGGATTGACGCACGCGGGATCAAGGCCTAAGGCCTGCGTCACGGCCAGCGCTTGCGCGGCGAAAGCCTCGTTGGATTCTACCACGTCAAAGCTGCCGGGCTTCACGCCCAACTTCAAGCACAGGGCCTGCACCGCCGGGATCGGCCCGAGGCCCATGACTTTCGGGTCCACTCCGGCCACGGCATAACCCATCACGCGGGCACGCGCTTTGCCACCCGCATTACCGCGTGACAGGATCACCGCTGCTGCACCGTCATTGATGCCCGAGGCATTGCCTGCTGTCACCGTGCCATCCTTGGCGAAGGCGGGACGGAGGGCGGCCAGAGCAGCAAGCGTCGAAGCTTTAGGGTGTTCATCCTGCGCGAAAATCGTATGGCCCTTACGGCCCGATAGTTCAATCGGCACGATCTGATCGACAAAGCGGCCTTCGGTAATCGCATGGGCGGCGCGGTTTTGCGATTCCAAGGCGAACGTGTCCTGTGCCTCGCGTGTCAGACAGTAAAGTGCGGCGACATTCTCGGCCGTAATGCCCATGTGCCCGGTGCCGAACGGGCAGGTCAAAGCACCCGTCATCATGTCGAGCATCTTGGTATCGCCCATCTTCTGGCCAAAACGCGCAGTTTGCACGGCATAGGGCGCGCGGCTCATACATTCGGCCCCGCCTGCCAAGGCGATTTCGGCATCGCCGAGCAGCAGCATTTGCACCGCCGAGACAATGGCCTGCGCGCCAGAGCCGCAGAGGCGGTTTACATTCATCGCAGGTGTGGTTTCCGGCACCCCAGCCTGCATGGCGACGACGCGCGACAGATACATATCACGCGGCTCGGTGTTGATGACATGGCCGAAGACGACGGTGCCGACCTGCGCCGCCTCGATCCCCGCCCGCCCAATGGCGGCTTTCGCGGCATGGGTCGCGATGTCGATGGGGGGCATGGCGGCGAGAGAGCCGCCAAAGCCGCCGATTGCAGTGCGTGCGGTCGAGAGGATGAAAATATCGGTCATGGCAGGCCTCTAGGGTTTGACGCGATCCGGATGCGCGGCAGCGATGGCAGGAAGTTCGCGCAAGTTTGCCACGATCCTTATGGTTTGGGGGAAGGACGTTACGTCAACGCCAACCCGCTCGGCATTATAGAACTGCGGTACAAGGCAAAGATCGGCCATCGTGACCGTGTCGCCGTGACAGAAACGGCCAGCACTGGTCAGCATCGCCTCAAACGCGGCCAGACCTTTGGTGATGTAGTGGCGCGTCCAGTCCTCGCTGGTCATCACTCCCATCGAGCCGACATGATCGCGGACGGTCAGGTTGCAGATCGGGGCGATTTCCATTGCAATCGCATAAGACAAAGCGCGGACATGGGCGCGGTCGGCGGGATTTTTCGGCAGCAGAACACCTTTGGTTTCATCGAGATATTCGATGATCGCCAAGGATTGCGTCAGCCGCAACCCGTCGATGTCCAGCGTCGGCACCAATCCCTGCGGATTACGCGCCAGGTTGTCGGCGCTGCGATGTTCGCCCTTCACCAGATCGACCGGATGGCTTTCGTAAGGAAGGTTCAACAGGTTCAGCGCCATCCGTACGCGATAAGCGGCGGACGAGCGCCAGTAGTCGTAAAGCGTAATCATTTTTCCTCCAACAAACGCAGCAAGGCAGCGCGAAACAGCGGGGCATCCGCGCCGATCTGGGTCAGGATTTGTGTTTGATACGCATCGGCAATCGGCACGATGCGGGCGATCAGATCGCGGCCTTTCGGGGTTAGGCGCATGTCGAGCAGGCGACGGTCCTCAAGGTTCTCACGCTTCTCAATCAGCCCCGAGGCTTCAAGGCGCGCAGCCGCGCGGCTGACCTTGGATTTATCCATATCGACCCGCGCTTGGATCTCACGAACCGAGACCTGATCGGATTGAGCCAGATGCGCCAGAACACGCCATTCGGGGATCGTCAGGCCAAATTCAGCGCGGTAAAGCTCGGCAAAGCCCTTGGAAATACGGGCAGCGGCGACGGCCAACTGATAAGGTAAAAAGGCGGAAAGATCGAAACTCATCATCTGGCCTCATGTTTTGCCCAAGCCTGCCTGCTGGCAAGGAATTTCGCAAGCGCGTACGGTTGACAGTGTCGCAGCGGCGGGGGACACCATGCGCGGCAAACCGGAGATCCCCTTGCGCGACTTGATTAAATCTAACCTCGCGCTGATGGTGATCAGCATTGCAAGTTTCATTCTGATGGGCGCGGGCACGGCATTGTACGGTCCGGCGCTGCCGGTGTTTGCCCGCAACTTTGATCTTCATATCGGCACGGCGGGGCTGCTGATTTCAGCGCATTGGATCGGCTGTTCCATCGGGGTGGCGGCGATGTTCTTCCTTGGCCCACGCGCCACGCCCCAGCTTGTGGTGGCGGCGATGACAGTGGGAGCCGGGTTGATGGCGCTGGGGGTCAGCTGGGCGCTCACCGTGCTGGGGGCAGTGCTGTTCGGCGTGGGATATGGCTGTGCCACCGTAGTGTTCAACCCGCGTATGCTGCGGGCGTTTGGCGCGCGCGGGCCAGCGATGCTCAGCCTTTTGAACGCCACCTTTGGCATCGGAGCCATCGGCGCGCCCTTGGTTTTCGTCGCTTTGGGTACTGATGCGGTGCTCAGCTTTACCATTTGCGCTGTGATCGGCGTGGTGATCACAGCCTGCGCCGGGCCTGCGGGGCGCGATGCGACGGTGGCGGCCAGCGCCTCGGCCACACCGTTCCGGTTGAATATGCCAATCCTGATCTTCGGCGCGGTGGCGATCAGCGTCGAGGCCTGCCTGACCGGGCTTGGCCCCACCGCCCTGATCAACGCGGGCCTGTCCGAAACCGTTGCCGCCCAACTGCTGTCGGCATTCTTCCTCGCCTTCCTTGCCGCGCGGCTTTGCCTGATGCTCGTGGCTGGGCTGCTGCCCGCCTTCACGCTGTTCACTCTATCGCTGATCGGGGCCTGCGCGTCGGCGCTGATCGCCGCCTTGTGGTTGCCCGGCGCGGGCTTTGTCGGCTTGGGCTTTTGCGCGGGCGTGTTCTTCCCCACCGAATATGTCACCGCCACCCGCAAGATGGGCGACAATGCCCGCGTCGCCCCCACCATCATCGGCGCTGGCCTCGTCGGCGGTGTCTTTGCACCGCTGCTGATGTCGCCGTTCCTGGAGGCCATGGGCCAGCGGGGCTTTTTCTGGGTGATCGCCTGCACCACAGGCCTGCTTTCGCTTGGGGCCTTGGCCAATCTGCGATCCATGAACCGCTAACCGCCACTGTGGAATTTTTCAGACCTCGCATATCTTTCTTGACATTGTTGCACTTGCAACGATATTTTCCAGCCATAGGTTAAACCCGATTCCGTATCGCGAGGCCGCCATGAACTCCCAAAGCCTGCCCTCAGGATTGACCCGCGCTGCGACGCCTGTCGGCACCCACGCCCATTATATGCCCGGCTTCGGCAATGACTTTGAAACCGAGGCCTTGCCGGGGGCTTTGCCACAGGGGATGAATTCTCCGCAGAAATGCAACTACGGTCTTTATGGCGAACAACTGTCCGGCACCGCCTTCACGGCACCCAGCCATCAGAATGAGCGGACATGGTGCTACCGCATCCGTCCCTCGGTCAAACATACCCATCGCTTTGAAAAGATTGAGGTTCCCTATTGGAAATCGGCCCCGCATATCGACCCGGACGTAATCTCGCTCGGTCAGTATCGCTGGGATCCGGTGCCACATTCCGACGCCGCGCTGACCTGGATCACCGGGATGCGCACCATGACTACGGCGGGCGATGTGAACACCCAAGTCGGCATGGCGAGCCATGTCTACCTCGTCACCCAGTCGATGCAGGACGAATATTTCTTCAGCGCCGATAGCGAGCTTTTGATTGTCCCGCAGCAGGGCCGCCTGCGGTTTTGCACCGAATTGGGCGTGATTGACCTAGAACCGCAGGAGATCGCGGTGATCCCGCGTGGGCTGGTGTATCGGGTTGAGGTGTTGGAAGGCCCCTGTCGCGGTTTTGTCTGCGAGAATTACGGGCAAAAGTTCACATTGCCCGGACGCGGCCCGATTGGTGCGAATTGCATGGCCAATCGGCGCGATTTCAAGACCCCGGTGGCGGCATTTGAAGACCGCGAGGTGCCGTCCTCGGTGGTGGTGAAATGGTGCGGCCAGTTCCACCGCACCCGCATTGGGCATAGCCCACTGGACGTGGTGGCGTGGCATGGCAATTATGCTCCGGTGAAATATGATCTGCGCACCTATTGCCCGGTTGGCGCGATTTTGTTCGATCACCCCGATCCGTCGATTTTCACGGTTCTGACCGCGCCTTCCGGCGTTGAGGGCACCGCGAACATTGATTTCGTGCTGTTCCGCGAGCGTTGGATGGTGGCCGAAGATACCTTCCGGCCGCCGTGGTATCACAAGAACATCATGTCGGAACTGATGGGTAATATCTACGGCATCTATGACGCGAAACCCAAAGGTTTTGTGCCGGGAGGGATGAGCCTCCACAACATGATGTTGCCGCACGGTCCGGACAAGCAGGCATTCGACGGCGCATCAAACGCGGTTCTGAAGGCCGAAAAGCTTGAGGAAACCATGTCCTTCATGTTTGAAACCCGCTTCCCGCAGCACCTGACCGCCTTCGCCGCGAAAGAGGCTCCACTACAGGATGATTACATTGACTGTTGGGAAAGTCTGGCGAAGAAATTCGACGGCACACCGGGGGTGAAATGAGATCTGCCATTTTACTGGCAGGAAAACTCTGCCGACTTGACAGCCACTTCAACTTGCCCGCACCCCTAGGCCTTGGACAGCAAGCATGGGAGAATGCGCAATGAAACTGCTGAAATCTTGGGTGGAAAGTGCGAATTCCGCAGCTACTGATTTCCCGCTAAACAACCTGCCTTGCGGCGTGTTTTCCCTTGGCGATGAGCCGGCGCGGTGTGGTGTGGCCATCGGTGACTTCATTCTGGATATGACCGCTCTGGAAGCCGAAGGCCTGCTGAAGCTAGCTGATCACCCGCTGTTTGACGTGCCGTTCTGGAACGAATTTATGGAGGCTGGCCCGGACGTCTGGGCCGAGTTTCGCACCCAAGTCACCGCGATGCTGGCCGAAGGCGCCAGCAAACGCTGGGTGGTGGAAGATCATCTGGTGCCGATGGCAGGCGCCGCGCTGCACCTGCCTTTCATCGTCGCGGAATACACCGATTTCTATGCCGGTCGTCATCACGCCACCAACGTTGGCACCATGTTCCGCGGGGCAGAAAATGCGCTGCCACCGAACTGGCTGCATATGCCGATTGGGTATAATGGCCGCGCCTCCTCTGTGGTTGTATCGGGCACTGAAGTGCGCCGCCCTTGGGGCCAGGTGAAAGGCCCCGAGTTTGACGCACCGATCTTCGCGCCTTCACGTCGCTTCGATATCGAGTTGGAAATTGGTGCGATTGTCGGGCGAGCGTCCACGCATGGCCAACCCGTCACTGTGGCCGAAGCTGATGCGATGATCTTCGGTTATGTTCTGTTAAACGATTGGTCTGCAAGAGATATTCAGGCTTGGGAGTATCAACCCCTCGGCCCCTTCCAAGCCAAAGCCACCGCGACGAGCCTCAGCCCGTGGATCGTGATGAAAGCGGCGCTGGAACCGTTCCGTACCTCGACCCCGCCACGCGAAGTCCCGCTTCTGCCGCATCTGCAAGAGCCGGGGCCGATGCTGTACAACATCGCGCTAGAGGTTGCACTTGCGCCTGAGGGTGGTTCTGAAACCATCATCAGCCGCACCAACTATGCGGAAATGTATTACTCCGCACCGCAGCAACTGGCGCATCACACCACATCTGGCTGCGCGATGAATATTGGCGACCTCCTAGGATCAGGCACAATTTCAGGGGCGACGAAGGAGAGCCGGGGCAGCTTGCTGGAACTGTCTTGGGGTGGCAAGGAGCCCTTCGCGATTGCGGGCGGCACCCGCAGTTTCATCGAGGACAATGACACATTGACCCTGCGCGGGGCGGCGCTGGGAGACGGATATCGGATCGGGTTTGGCGCGTGTTCAGGCAAGGTGATCCCGGCCTTCGCGGACCCCTATGCAAGGAAGAATTGAATGGCTAAGACATTTGCATCTCAGGGCGATCTGACCGAGAAAAAGACCTCATTTGTGGAAATCGGTGACGGGATCTACGCCTTCACCGCCGAGGGCGACCCAAATTCCGGCGTGATCATCGGTGACGAGTCGGTTATGGTGATCGAGGCGCAAGCAACGCCGCGGTTGGCACGCAAGGTGGTGGACTGTATCCGGCAAATCACCGACAAACCGATCAGCCACTTGGTGCTGACACATTACCACGCCGTGCGGGTTCTGGGCGCAAGTGCTTATGGTGCAAGAGAAATCATCATGTCAGACGCCGCACGCAGCATGGTGGTGGAACGCGGCCAAGAGGATTGGGACAGCGAATTTGGCCGCTTCCCGCGCCTGTTCCAAGGACACGAGGAAATCCCCGGACTGACCCTGCCAACCACCACCTTTAGTGATCAGATGACAGTCTTCTTGGGAAAACGCCGGGTCGATATCATGCATCTCGGCCGCGCGCACACCGCAGGGGATGCGGTGGTTTGGGTGCCGGATGCCGAAGTGATGTTTACCGGCGATATCGTTGAGTATCACTCGGCCTGCTACTGCGGCGACGGGCATTTTGCCGATTGGACCGACACTTTGGCGAATATCGCGGCCTTCGATCCAGTAGCGATTGCGCCGGGGCGTGGGGATGCGCTAGTCGGGCGGGAAATGGTTGGCAAAGCCATCGCCTCGACCGCTGATTTTGTGCAAAGCACCTACCGTCCGGCGGCGAAAGTGGCGGCGCGGGGGGGCAGTTTGAAGGAGGCTTGGAGCGCAGTGCGGGCCGAATGTGACTCTAAGTTCGCAAACTTCGCGATCTATGAACACTGCCTGCCGTTCAACGTTGCGCGGGCTTTTGACGAAGCACGCGGCATCGAGACACCACGCGTCTGGACGGCCGAACGTGATCGCCAGATGTGGGCAGATTTGCAGGGGTGATGCGATGGCCTATGCTTACCAAGCCTTTAACTATATTGCACCTATAGGTTTGATGACGCAAGAGCCGCGTCACAAAGTGATCATCGTTGGCGCTGGCCCGATTGGGCTGGCGATGGCGATTGAACTGGCAAATCATGGTGTGCAGGCGACGGTCCTGGATGACAACAACGTGGTCTCAGTCGGGTCTCGGGCGATCTGCTGGAGCAAACGTTCGCTGGAAATTCTGGATCGACTTGGCGTAGGTGAACGATCCGTCACAAAAGGTGTGACCTGGAAAGTCGGGCGCACATTTCATCGCGACAAGGAAGTGTTCAATTTTGATCTGCTGCCGGAAGACGGGCATAAGATGCCAGCCTTTGTGAACCTGCAACAGTATTTCGTCGAAGAATATCTGGTGCAGCGCGCGCAAGAATTGGGCCTTGATTTGCGCTGGAAAAACCGGGTGATTTCCGTGGATCAACAGGCAGATTTCGCCGCGGTCACGGTGGAAACGCCGGACGGCTCCTACTCTCTGGAAGCCGATTGGGTGATCGCCTGCGATGGTGCGCGCAGCCCGATCCGCGAGATGATGGGATTGGAGTTCGACGGCGAGTTGTTCGAGGAACGCTTCCTGATCGCCGATATCGAAATGCAGGGCGATTTTGCCAGCGAGCGGTGGTTTTGGTTTGAACCGAACTTCCATCCCGGCCAGTCCGCCTTGTTGCACAAACAACCCGATAACATTTACCGAATTGATCTTCAGCTTGGCTGGGATACTGACCCAGAGGTGGAGAAACGGCCTGAGAATGTCATCACCCGTATCGAAAAAGTAGTGGGGCATTCCGACTTCAAATTGGATTGGGTTAGCGTCTATACCTTCCAATGTCGACGTTTGCGAAGCTTTGTTCATAATAGGATTTTGTTCGTAGGCGACAGTGCCCATGTCGTCTCGCCCTTTGGCGCGCGGGGCGGAAATGGTGGTTTGGGGGATGTCGACGCCCTCGGTTGGCGGTTGGCGGCGGTGGTAAACGGAGCTGCTGCAGCTGAAGCCCTGCAGGGATATGACCGCGAGCGGTGCTATGGCGCGGACGAGAATTTGCTGAACTCCAGCCGCTCGACGCGTTTTATGTCGCCGGGGCCGGGCATTGAACGGCTGTTTCGCGATGCCGTTTTGCATCTGGCAGGCCGCGCGGATTTTGCGCGCCCGATGGTCAACTCGGGGCGATTGTCACGACCCTGTGTCTATCCGCTGCGCGGCCCCGACGCCCCGCTACCGACCGACGCGCGACCGGGTGCTGTGGCACCTGATGCGCCCTTGGAGAATGGTTGGATGACCGAGGCATTGGGGCGCGATTTCGTGCTGTTGGCCTTGGGTTGTGACGCCCCTGCGACCAGTTTGCGCGTGGTGACACCCAAGCTGACCGATACCCTGCGCAAGCGCTATCTGGGCGATCAGCCTCAGGCGATCTACCTGATCCGCCCCGATCAGGTGGTAGCCGCGCGCTGGCTTTCGGCCTCTGCAGACGAGGTAGAAAGCGCCTTGGCGCAAAGTTGGAAAGGCTGATATGCTCTTGAACACCAAGCCAAATATCGCAGATGCGGATGGTTTTTACGCCGATCTTCTGGCCACTCATCGCGGATTGACCGAATCTGAAAGCCACGCGCTGAATGCGCGGCTGGTGCTGATTTTGGCCAATCATATTGGCGACGCAGAGGCGTTACGTTCGGCACTAATGCTAGCAAGGGCAACTGCCCCCGCTTAGGTTGGCAGAATGGGTTCTCTCCACGGGCCCAGCAGATTGAATGCGTTGCGCCCCTCCAAAACGATGGCAGAAAGTGGCCCTCCGTAAGCGGCACTCGAGTCAATATTGACCCGATTGCCGTAATGCGTCGGTGCGTCCAGCGCGGTATGGCCATGCACGATCAGTGCCCCGAAATCGCGGGTATCTTCAAGGAAACCTTTGCGGATCCAGACCAGATCATCCTCGACCTGCTGCTCAATCGCAATGCCAGGGCGGATCCCTGCATGGACGTAAATCACCTCGCCGCGTTGGTGGTAAAGCGGCAGGGATTCGAGAAATTGCAGATGCGCCTCGGGCACTGCGGCGACAGCCTCTGCATGAACCGGAGCCAGTGGGCGGTCAGCAGCGTTCTCTACACCGTAGGATTCCAAAGTCGCCGCCCCGCCGATCTTGGGATGCAGGTAGGACAGGTCCGTGCGCAGGCAGGGATCGTGATAATTGATGTCGCGGATGTAGTTTGTGAACATCCGGTCATGATTGCCTTTCAGCACCACCCAATCTTGCCCAGCCTCGATGCCTGCGCGCAGATATTCCACCACGCCCCGGCAATCCGGGCCGCGATCCACCAAATCGCCGACATGCACAATCGGCGCTGCGCCATGCTTGGCCTGATCTGCAGCGATCCAGGCGTGGACCTCCCGCAACAGCTCAATATGACCGTGGATATCGCCGATGGCATAGGTTCTCATGCGCGCCTCTCAGTGCAAAGGCCGGGGGCTTTACGCCCCCGCCACCCGTGTTGGATATTTGCGCCAACCCGAAAGTGCAAGCGGGTCACGCCACGTCGAATTGCAGCGCCTTTACCGATTGGAACATGCCGGTGGATTCGAGGGTTTCGAGAACCTTCGGGTCAATGGCTTGATCCAGATAGAGAATGGCGATGGCCTGTTTGCCGATACCTTCGCGGCCAAGTGTGAAATTCGCGATGTTGACGCTGTTTTTCGACATCGTCATGCCGAGAAGGCCGATAATGCCCGGCACATCGTCATTGGTGGTGTAGAGCATGTGCTCGCCAATTTCGGCGTCGATGTTGATGCCCTTGATCTGGATGAAACGCGGCTTGCCGTCGCTGAAACAGGTGCCTGCCACCGAACGTTCGCGCTTTTCGGTCACCATCGTCACCTTGATATAGGCGTCGAAGGTGCCGGTTTTGTCTTGGCGGGTGGTCGAGATCTGGATGCCCTTGTCTTTCGCCACGATCGGCGCCGAGACGAGGTTCACATCCGGGTTCTGGGTTTTCAAAACACCCGCGATCACCGCCGAGTTCAGCGCGGCCAAGTTCATGCCCGCAACGGTGCCATCGTAGAGGATGTTGATCGCCTTGATCGGCTCCTCGGTCATCTGGCCGATGAACGCGCCCAAATGGCTGGCGAGTTTGATCCACGGCCCCATCACGACGGCTTCTTCTGCCGTCACGTTCGGCATGTTCAAAGCGTTGGAAACAGCACCGGTCAGCAGGTAATCTGACATCTGTTCCGCCACTTGCAGCGCGACGTTTTCCTGCGCTTCAGTCGTCGATGCGCCCAGATGCGGGGTGCAGACCACGTTGGGCAGGTTGAACAGCGGCGATTCCGTAGCGGGCTCGACCTCGAACACGTCCAAAGCCGCCCCGGCGACATGGCCGGATTTCAGCGCTGCGGCCAAGGCGAGTTCATCGACCAAACCGCCACGGGCGCAGTTGATGATCCGCACGCCTTTTTTGGTTTTCGCCAGATTTTCCGCCGACAAGATGTTGCGGGTTTTCTCAGTCAACGGCACATGCAGGGTGATGAAATCTGCACGGTGCAGTAACTCATCCAGCTCCACTTTCGTCACGCCCAAAGTCTTGGCGCGCTCATCCGACAGGAAGGGATCGTAGGCGATGACCTTCATATGCAGCCCCACCGCACGGTTGCAGACGATGCCGCCAATGTTACCCGCCCCGATCACGCCGAGCGTTTTGTTGAACAATTCCACCCCCATGAAGCGGGATTTCTCCCACTTCCCGGCTTGGGTGGAGGCGTTGGCTTCGGGCAGTTGCCGCGCCACGGCGAACATCATTGCGATGGCGTGTTCGGCGGTGGTGATCGAGTTGCCGAACGGCGTGTTCATCACGATCACGCCTTTTTTCGACGCCGCCGGAATGTCGACGTTATCGACACCGATGCCCGCGCGGCCGATCACCTTCAGCTTGGTCGCGGCGGCCAGCAGTTTTTCGGTGGCCTTGGTGGCCGAACGGATGGCAAGGCCATCATATTGGTCAATGATCGCGGCGAGCGCGTCTTTGTCTTTGCCCAGTTTGGGCATGTAATCGACCTCGACGCCACGGTCGCGGAAGATTTGCACGGCGGTTTCGGAAAGTTCATCAGATACGAGAACGCGGGGGGCCATGGCCATGATCCTTAAGTTGTGGTGGGTTAGCACCCACCCTACGGATGAGGGGTAGGGTGGGTGCTAACCCACCACTTGTTTTCAAACTTGCGCGGCGATTTCCGCGTCGAAAGCATGGGCGATCCACGGCATCAGCGCCGCCACATCGGCGGTTTCCACTGTCGAGCCGCACCAAATCCGCAGGCCCGCGGGGGCGTCACGATACGCGCCAATGTCATAGGCGACCTTGGCCTGCTCCAACCGCTTGGCGACGGCTTTGGCGAAAGCCTCACCATCCTTGATCCGCGCATCGTTGAACTTCAGGCAGACACTGGTGGTCGAGGCAATCGCAGGCGTTTCGGCCAGATTTTGCAGCCACGGATTGGCGGCGCAGAAATCCCAAACCACTTTCGCATTGGCCGTTGCCCGGCTCACAAGGCCATTCAGCCCGCCAACCGATTGCGCCCATTTCAGCGACACGAGATAATCTTCAACCGCCAGCATCGAAGGGGTGTTGATCGTTTCCCCCACGAAAATGCCTTCGATGACTTTGCCCTTGCTGGTCATGCGGAAAATCTTCGGCAAAGGCCATGCCGGGGTGTAGCTTTCCAGCCGTGCGACCGCCCGGGGCGACAGGATGATCATGCCATGCGCGCCCTCGCCGCCCAGCACTTTCTGCCAGCTAAAGGTCGTCACATCCAGTTTCGCCCAATCCAGATCCATCGCGAAAGCCGCCGAAGTGGCGTCGCAGATGGTCAGGCCCTGACGGTCGGCGGGAATGGCATCGGCGTTCGGCAAACGACAGCCCGAGGTGGTGCCGTTCCAAGTGAACACCACGTCAGCATTGAAATCGACGGTGGCGAGGTCAACGATCTGGCCATAGGGCGCGATCTTCACCTTGGCGTCCAGCTTCAACTGCTTGACCACATCGGTGACCCAGCCTTCACCGAACGACTCCCACGCCAGCATCTCTACCGGACGCGCGCCCAGCAGCGACCACATCGCCATCTCAACCGCGCCGGTGTCAGAACCGGGGACGATACCGATGCGGTAATCCGCAGGGACGTTCAGAATGTCTCGGGTCAGGTCAATCGCCTGTTTCAGCTTGGCCTTGCCAACAGAGGCACGGTGCGAGCGACCCAAGGGCGCATCACCAAGCATATCAAGGGTATAACCGGGGATTTTGGCGCAAGGGCCAGAAGAAAAGCGCGGGTTTGCCGGACGCGTCGCCGGGGCGGTGAAGTCAGCCATGGTATCCTCACAGATAAATGCCCTTCGTTGGGGAAGGGTGTCCCACCGCCGTGCATATTGGCCCTGCCGGGGTGGCGCAAGCCAAATAATCGCGCTATTCCGGCGCATCATCTGCAAAAAACGACACAAATCTCCACTATCGGAAACATGCCATGTTCGTAGCCACCTTGCTGACCAACCCCAACCGCCCCGTGCTTGACCGTGTGACGGTCGAGTCTTTGCGCAATACTTGGGGTGGTGGCGATGCGATCTGGCTTGATCCGGGTGTTGCGGCGGAATTCGCCGTGCAGCAGATGCCTGTGAACCGCTGGGATGTGTGGCATGGCTTGCAAGGCATGGGCGTTGATCTGGTGGTGCAAGCGGCCGAGGGGCGGCGGAAAAAACTGCTGATCGCCGATATGGACAGCACGATGATTCAGCAGGAATGCATTGACGAACTGGCCGATGAGGCCGGCGTAGGCGCGCATGTGGCTGGCATCACCGCGCGGACGATGAATGGCGAGTTGGATTTCGAGGATGCCTTGCGAGAGCGGGTCGGTTTGCTGAAGGGCCTGCCTGCCACGGTGATCATGCAAGTGGTGCGCGACCGCATCACCCTGATGCCAGGGGGGCCGGTGCTTTTGGCGACGATGAAGGCCAATGGTGCCTATGCAGCACTGGTCTCGGGTGGGTTCACCGCATTTACCTCGGCGATTGCCGGAATGTTGGGGTTCGATGAGAATCGCGCTAATATCCTGATGATCGAGGATAACGTGCTGACGGGCCAAGTGGCGGAGCCGATCTTGGGGCGTGCCGCGAAGGTGACAGCGCTGAAAGAAATTTCAGCACGGCTGGGGATTTCTGTGGCCGATGCGATCGCGGTGGGCGATGGCGCGAATGATCTGGGGATGCTCGGGCTCGCCGGGGCTGGCGTCGCGCTCCACGCCAAGCCAAGCGTTGCAGCGCAATGCGATCTGCGGGTGAATCACGGCGACCTGACCGCTTTGCTTTACATTCAGGGCTACACGCGCGAGGAGTTCGCCGCATGATCATTCGCCCCGCCACCCCGCAAGACGCCGCTGCGATGTCGGATTTGCAAAACCGCATCATCCGCATCGGCGGCACCACCGCGCATCAGGTCGAGCATGACGCCGCCTATGTCGATGCGCATTACATCAGCGGACCGGGGGTGATCTGTTGTCATCTGGCCGAGGATGACTCTGGCCTGATCGGATTTCAGTCGATGGGCCGCCATGCCGGTTTGCCCGAAAACTGGGGCGATATTGGCAGTTATGTGAACCCGGACAGGCAGCGCACGGGTGCAGGGGCTGCGCTGTTTGCCACCACGCTGGCGGTCGCGCGGCAAAAGCGGGTGGTGGTGATCAACGCGACCATCCGCGGCGACAATGTGCCGGGCTTGGGCTATTACAGCCGCAGGGGATTTGTCGATTACGCATACGATCCAGAATATCAGTTGAAAGATGGTCGCCGCGTCGGCCGTATTTCCAAGCGCTTTGAGGTAAGCGGTGTTTGAAATTGCCACCCACCTTACCTTGCTGCTGATTTGCGCCGCTTTCGTGGCGGGCTTTGTCGATGCCATCGCAGGCGGAGGTGGGCTGATCTCGGTCCCTGCTTTGCTTCTGGCCGGGGCGTCGCCGATTGAGGCTTTGGCGACCAATAAGCTACAGGGCAGCTTTGGTGCAGGCACGGCGGTGCTGGCCTATGCGCGGGCGGGGCATGTGAAGCCGTTGGAGCAGTTGGGAATGGCGGCTGTTGCGGCTGTTGCCGGGGGAATGGGCGCGTTGGTGGCGCATCTGATGCCTGCGGAGGTGTTGCGGATCATCATGCCGGTGGTGCTGGTCGCGGTGGCTTTGTTTTTTGCCTTCAAGCCGGGGTTGACCGATGCGGACCGGGTGGAGCGGATCAAGCCTGCGGTCTTCACCTTCACCGCCGTTCCGATGATTGCGGCCTATGATGGCTTCTTCGGGCCGGGGACGGGTAGCTTTTTGATGCTGGCCTTTGTGATGCTGGCGGGGTTTGGGGTTTTGAAGGCGACGGCCCATACCAAAATGCTGAACTTTGCTTCCAATATCGGCTCGCTCGCGGTGTTCGCTTGGAGTGGGGCGACCTGGTGGGGGGTGGGGCTGGCGATGGCTGCGGGTCAGATCGCGGGGGCGGCTTTGGGGGCGAAGCTTGCGATGCGGATCGGGGCACGGCTGATCAAACCGTTGCTGGTGGTGACCTCAACGGGTATGGCGTTGCGGTTGTTGTGGCAGGCATTTGGCTGAGGTCCCAACTCGGGACCAAATTTTGTTGTTGTTTTCCATATAGTTGACATAGGCACATTAAGAGAAATTTAACACTTTCGCCTTGTTCTGCGGTTGAACCGGGGGTTTCACACCCCCAGACCCCCGTGGGATATTTGAGCCAATGTGAAAGCAAATTTTAATCAAATTGTAGAAACCTGAGACGGCCGGGCGGGCAGACTCGCGATCAAAAACTCTAAACTTTATCTAAAATTGATCATCCGCTCTGCTCAAATATCCCACGGGGTGCGCAGAAGTTTGCTACGAAGTAGCGAAGAAACTTCGTAGCGGGGGGTGTGAAACCCCCGGTTTAGCCAGCTCAGCGCGTAAGCTGCTGGCTTTATTGCCCCCAGTCGGCGGCTTGCATCTCGCGCAACCGGCTGGCGGTGCGTTCAAATTCAAAGCTGCCGGAGCCTTCGATATAGAGGCGTTCGGGTTCATCTGCCGCCGAGCAGATCAGTTTGGTTTTCGCCTCATACAAAGCGTCAATCAGGATGACGAAGCGTTTGGCCTCGTTGTAGTTGCTGGACGATAGCTGGGGGATGTCTTCGAGGATCAGCACGCGGACAGCGCTGGCGATGGCGAGGAAATCGGCGGGGCCGAGGGGTTTGGCGCAAAGCTCCCAGAAATTTGCACGGCCTATGCCACTCGCAAAGCGCGGCAGGATGGTTTCGCGACCATTGACGGGGAGGCGGAGGGGTTCGCCGGAGGCTCCCCCGGTCAGGTCGCGCCAGATCGCGTTGATGGCGCCTTGTGCCTTGCCTGCGGGGTGGAAATACACCTGCGCCCCGATCAGGCGGTGTTGGCGGTAATCGTTGGGCGAAGCGATTTCTTCGACCTCTAGCCGTTCCCGCAGCATGGCGATGAAGGGCAGAAACAAGGCGCGGCTGAGCCCGTCTTTATACAAATCCTCGGGCGGGCGGTTCGAGGTGGTGACGATCACCACACCAGCGGCCAGCAATTTCTCGAACAGGCGACCGACGATCATCGCATCGGTGATGTCGGTGATTTGCATTTCGTCAAAGGCCAGCAGGCGGATATCCCGGCCGATCGCATCGGCGACGGGGGCGATGGCGTCATCAACGCCACCCTTACGGGCTTCGTGCATGGCGTGGTGGATGTCCTGCATGAAGGCGTGGAAATGCACGCGGCGCTTTTGGGTGATGTTCAGATGGGTGCAGAACAGGTCCATCAGCATTGATTTACCGCGCCCGACGCCGCCCCAGAGGTAGAGCCCCTTCGGTGGCGTCACCGGCTTGGCGAACAGGCCGGCAAACAGGCCGACTTTGCGGGTAGCGTTCGCCTCTAACCAGACCCGCAGTGCCTCCATCTGCGGCAGCAGTGCCAGTTGCGCGGGGTCGGCGCGCAGGCGGCCTGCCGCGACTTCGGCCTCATAAATCTCGGTCAGGGTCATTCGCATACCGTTGTATACCCGCGCTGCATTGCGGGGGGAAGTCTGTGGCAGCTTAAGGTGCAAAACCGATATGGCAATCTCGGGCTTGATCCGGCGCGGTGGGCGCGGCAAACTGACGGCAGGTTTTTCCTTTATGCCGTCGTCGTTTTTTCTAGGTGGCAGATTTAGAAGCGCTATTGTGGGCCTAAAGGCCGGTTGGATTGAGGTTTGCATGTCTTGGTATAGCAAGGTTGCGTGGAAGGAAGGGCTGTTCTTGCAGCCGCACCACTTGCAGCAAAGTGACCGCTATGTGGAAAAGCTGATCGAGGCGCGGGTGCGGCATGTCTCGCCCTATCCTTGGGGCATCGAGGAAATGAAGGTCAACCGGGATCGCTTGCAGCAGGGGCGGATTGAACTGGCCTCAGTCGCGGGAGTTTTCCCCGATGGCACGCCGTTTGAAGCACCCGGGATCTCGCCCTTGCCACGGGCGGTTGAGGTGCCAGCGGGGTCGGATGGTTTGGGCGTCTGGTTGACGCTGCCCGATCAGGTGATGAACGGGCGCGAAGTGGCGATGGAGGCCGAGGCGGGGTCTCGGTATGTGCTCGGGGCCGAGACGGTGGCGGATAGCGCCAGCGCCTTGCGGTTGGAGCAGCAGATTGAAATTGCCTCGCCCCGGCTGGAGTTGGACATTCGCGCGACGGCGAAGCCCGGCTATCAGTGCATCAAGATCGCGCGGATCGTGGAAGTGCGCGACAATGTGGTGATCCTGGATGATGCGTTTCCGCCGCCCCTGCTGACGATTTCGGCGCATGGTGTGGCTTTGGGCTGGCTGGATCGGGTGATTGGTTGGGTGGAGACCAAGCTGGACAGTTTGGCGCGCTATGCGGCAGACCCTTCGGCGGCGGGCGGGTTGCAGGCGACGGATTATTTCATGCTGTTGTGCCTGAATCGGCAGATCAATGTGCTGCGGCATTTGCGGCAGTCGCGCTATGTGCATCCCGAGCGGCTGTATGAGGAATTGCTGCGGTTCTCGGGGGAGTTGTGGACGTTTGATCAGGACAAGCGCTTGGCACCACCCTACGACGCCTATGACCATGCCGATCTGAAGGGCTCGGTGGAGCCTGTGGTGCGGGATATTCAGCGCTTGCTGAGCCGCGATGTGGGCCGGGCGACGCGGTTGGATCTGGTGCAGGTGCGGCAGAATTCTTACCTCGCGCAAGTGCCGGATCGCAACCTGTTCCGCGATGCGACGTTTGTGGTGGAAGTGGAGTCTTCGCGGGCTTTGACGCTGGTGCAGCAGCAGTTCCCGCTGCTCTGCAAGGTGGGGCCGAACACCCGGATGTCGGAGATTGTGAACAACAACCTTCCCGGGATCGAGTTGATCCATATCCCGACGCCGCCCCGCCAAATCCGGGCGGTGTCGCGCAATGTGTATTTCATTCTGGAAAAGAACTCGCCGCTGTGGCGGGAGTTTTCGACTGCTCCGGCGATCGGGATGCATTTTGCCGGGGATTGGCCTGATCTGAAGATGGAGTTGTGGGCCATCGTGGAGACCAAGGCATGAGCAGCAAGGATGACGGCAACAAGGATAAGACCGTCATCGGAGGCATGGGGATGCCCGCGCCGCTGCCGGGGGGGGTGAACCCGATGCCGGGGGGCAAAAGGCAGGTCAGCCCGAATGAACGCACAGTGATTGGCGGGGCGTTGCCGGGGGCTGGTGGGGCGTTTGGGCCGGGGGGATTTGGGCCTGCAGCGGGGGGAATGCCTCCGGCAAGCTCACCGGGGTTTTCGGGGGAAGCCGATGCTTGGGGCGTGCCAGCGCCAGCGCCCGCTGGTGGCGGTCAGGGTGGGTTTGCGCCGATCCCGCCAGCCTCGACGCATCCGGGGGTGAACTCTCCGGGGTTTGGCGGGCAGCCGTTTGGGCAAGCGCCTGCACCGCGCCCGGTGGCGGGGGCGTTCGCGCAGCCGGATCAGTTTTTCCCGGATGCCTCGACCGCGCAGCCGACCAATTACGCCAATACCGGGCCGAAGATTGATCTGCGTCGCGCTTTGGTGGCAAAGGGTTTGGGCGCGGGTGGGCCGAAAAGCCCGATGCTGGCGGCGGCGGCCAATCTGTTGATTTTGTTCGGGCGCTTGCGGACTCAGATGGTCGAGATGGAGGCGGTTCCGCTGATGGAATACGTCACCCGCGAGATCGAGGGCTTTGAGGAAAACTGCCTGAAGGCGGGCGTGGACGCGCATCAGACGCAGGTGGCGAAATATCTGTTGTGCGGCACGGCGGATGACATTGTGCAGAACATCCCCGGCACCGATCGGCATTTGTGGATTCAATATTCGATGGTGGCGCGGTTTTTCAATCGGCGGACTTCGGGGGTGGGGTTCTTCCAAGAGGTTGAAAAGGCGTTGCAGGCCCCGGCGCAGAATTTCCAGCTTTTGGAATTGGCGATGACCTGCCTGAGCCTTGGGTTTGAGGGGCAGTATCGCTCCGCCCCGAATGGCGCTGTGGAATTGGCGCGGGTGCGCGGGATGATTTACGACTCCTTGCGCCGGGTGCAGAACCGGCCGGACGACGATATTTCGCCGCGCTGGCAGCCAGTGATGGTGGGCGGGCGGCGGCGGTTTGGTGGCACGCCGCTGTGGGTAATCGGGTCGGTGCTGGGGGTGGTGCTGATGGGGGCTTACTTTGGCCTCTCGACGCTGATCGCGCAGGAGGGCTCGGTCGTATCGCAACGGCTGTTGTCGCTCACCCCGACCTCGAAGATTTCGCTGGTGCGGGCGGTGGCGTTTACGCCGTTGGAGGTGGTTCCGGTAACGGAAAGCAGCCAGCTGGATCGCCTGCAACAGAAGATGAAGGATGACATTGCCAGCGGCTTGGTGGCGGTCGATATCAAGGGCGATTTCATCTTTATCCGGGTCAGCAATGTGGCACTGTTTGCCAGTGGCAAGGCGGAAACCAAGCCGGAATTCAATGATTTGGCCGCGAGGATTACGGCGGCTTTGGATAAAGAGCCGGGGCCCGTGTTTGTCTGGGGCTATACGGACAACGTGCCGATGTCGGGGCGCGGACGGTTCAAGAACAACCACGATCTGTCGCAAGCGCGGGCCGAGGCAGTGCAGAAGGTGCTGGCGGTGGGCATGACGGATGCAACGCGGTTTCAGGTTGAGGGCAAGGGTGAGGCCGAGCCGATTGGCGACAATGCCACCGACGACGGGCGCGCAGCCAACCGTCGGGTAGAGATTATGATCAAGCGGGAAGAGACTTTGCAATGAAGTGGCTCAAACTTGCGCTGATCATAATCGGGTTTCTGGCGTTCTCGGCGGTGGTCTGGTTCGCGGGCCCGCTGATTGGCTTTGGCGAGGCGCATCCGTTTGATCCCGAATGGGTGCGCGGGTTGATCATCGGCTTGCTGGCGTTGTTTCTGCTGGTTTGGGGTCTGATCGCGTTCTTGCGGCGGCGCAAGGGCAGTGCGGCGCTGGAAAAGGCGATTGTGGTCGATGTGCCCACGGGTGATGGCCGCGAATTGGCCAGCCGGATGACAGCAGCTTTGAACACGCTGAAGAAGTCCAGTAATTCAAAGACTTATCTTTACGATATGCCGTGGTATGTGATCATCGGGCCGCCGGGGTCGGGGAAGACCACGGCGCTGGTGAATTCGGAAATCAAGTTTCCGCTGTCGGGGCAGCAGGGCGGTTTACAGGGCTTTGGTGGGACTCGCTATTGTGATTGGTGGTTCGCCGAAGACGCGGTGATGATCGACACGGCTGGGCGCTATACCACGCAGGATAGTGATGCGGGGACGGATAAGGCATCCTGGACCAGCTTTCTGAATTTGCTGAAGAAAAACCGACCGAAGCAACCGATCAATGGGGTGATTCTGGCGATTTCGGTGGCCGATCTGATGAACGCGGGGCGGGATAAGGTCACCGCACATGCCGAGACGATCCGGGCGCGGCTGGGGGAAATTCACGAGACGTTGAAGGTGGATTTTCCGGTTTATGTGATGTTCACCAAGGCCGATCTGATCGCGGGGTTCCGCGAGTATTTCAGCAGCTTCGCGGCGGGGCGGCGGAAAAAGGTTTGGGGGGCGACGTTCCAGACCGAAAGCCGCAAGGAGCAGACCTTTGATCGGGTTGGCACCGAGTTTGACGCTTTGGTGGCGCGGTTGTCGGATGAGGTGATTGATCGGTTGTCAGAGGAACCCGATGGCGTGAACCGGATCGCGATTTTCGGCCTGCCGGGGCAGATGGCGATGCTGAAGGACGAGGTGGAATCGTTCCTGCGGCAGGTGTTTGAGCCGACACGGTATAAAACCAGCGCCATTCTGCGCGGGTTCTATTTCACCTCTGGCACGCAGGAAGGCACGCCGATTGATCAGGTTTTGGGGGCGATGAGTCGCTCGCTGGGGGTTCAGGCGCAGCTTTCGGGCAAGGGTAAAAGCTTCTTCCTGCATGACCTTTTGACCAAGGTGATTTTCGGCGAACAGGGCTGGGTTTCTTATGATCGCAAAGCGGTCAGGCGGTCTTCCGTGCTGCGAATGGGGCTGACGACGGCGATGCTGTTGGCCTCGGCGGGGATACTGGCGGCATGGGGGTATAGCTATCTGAACAACCGGACTCTGGTGGCCTCGGCTCAGGCGGCGATGGCGGATTATGAGCTGGCCGCGACGGAAGATTTGCAGGCGATCGAGGTGAAGGACACCGATTTTCTGCGTATCAGCAATGAGTTGAAACTGCTGCGCACGATGCCGTCGGGGTTTGAAAGCCCGGAGGAGCCGGAGAGCGACTGGACGCGCGGTTTCGGGTTGTCGCAGCAGGGCGCGGTCCGGCAGGCGGCGCGGGATTCTTATGCGCAGGCACTGGAGCGGTTGCTGCGGCCTCGGTTGGTGCTGCGGGTTGAAGGCCAGTTGCAGCAGTTCGTTTTGGCGAATGAGCCGATCCCGATTTATGAGACGTTGAAGGTGTATAAGCTGCTGGGCGGTGCTGCCCCCGCGCCGCAGGACGATCTGGTGAAGACATGGTTCCATGACGATTGGGAGCAGGTGCTGTTTCCCGGCATCAACGAAGAACCGGCGCGAGATATGCTGAACAAGCATCTCGCGGCGATGCTGGAGTTGGACGATACCACAGCCCCAACGGTGGAGTTGAACGCCGATCTGGTGGCCAAGGCCGAGGTGATCTTGGCGCGGATGTCGGTGGCGGATCAGGCGTATTCGCTGATCGTGGCGACGGCGCCGGTGTCGGGTCTGCCCGATTTCAATGTGGTGGAGCGGGCGGGCCCGGATGCGCGGTTGGTGTTTGAAACGGTGGATGGCTCGGACCTTGGCAGTCTGACGGTGCCGGCGCTTTACACCTATGCCGGGTTCAACGATTTCTTTCTGGAGCAGTTGGCCGCGGTTGCGCATAAGCTTGAGACCGAACAATGGGTTATGGGTGAGCAGGCGGCGGCGGCGAAGGTGGATGAGCAGTTGTCGCGGCTGGGGCCGCAACTGCTGGCGCGCTATCGTGAGGATTATCTGGCGGCTTGGGACACGGTTTTGTCGAACATCAAACTTGCGCCGATGGCGGCGGATAAGCCTGCGTATTTAGCGTTATCGGCGGCGTCTTCGCCGACAACTTCGCCGATTTTGAAGCTGGTGGAGGGGATTTCGGCGGAAACCAAGCTGACGCAGTCTTTGGTGCCGGAAGGCGTGGCGGAGCAGGCCTCCGAGGATGCGGATGCTGTGGCGGGGGCGATCACCAAGGCGGGCAGCGATGTGACAAGCATGATCGCCAGCCGCACCAGTGGCTTGCAACGGATCGGCTTGGATATCGCGCTGGCGGCGGGAAAATCGCAGAAGCGCGCCGGGGTGGCGGCGGGGGCCGCGCCGACGGTGCCGGGGGCGGATATTGAGGCGCAGTTTGCCGAATATCACGCGCTGCTGGAAGGGACGCCGGGAACGCGGCCGATTGATGCGCTGTTGAACTCGTTGGGCGCTATTCAACAGGGCTTGGTGATTGCGGCGGGGTTCAATCAGGCGGAGGCGAATGCGCAGATTCCGGCGCTGATTGGGCAGTTGAAGACGGCGGCCAGCCGCTTGCCGCCCGAGTTGTCGCGGATGGTCGGTGAGGCGGTGGATAATTTTGAGGGCGATGCGGCCTCGACCGCCGTGGCGCAGATCAATGCGGATTTGACCTCGCAGGTGACGGCGGTGTGTGAGGGGATTGTCGACGGGCGCTATCCGTTCAGCAAAAGCCCGGCGCGGCAGGTGCCATTGTCAGAGTTTGCGCAGTTGTTCGCGCCGGATGGGGTGCTGGATCGGTTCTTCAATGCCAATCTGGCGATCCATGCCAATATGGGCGCAGGGGATTGGACGTGGCGCGAGGATAGCCCGCTGGCGAAGAAGCTGTCGTTGCAAAGTCTGCGGCAATTTCAGAAGGCGGCGGCGATCCGGGATGCGTTCTTTCCGGGGCGATCCCCTACCGTCAAGCTGGATGTGACGGTGAACCAGATCACCGCGCATGACCGCATCAAGCAGTCGATTCTGGTGATTGACGATCAGCCGATTCAGATGCGCAAGGCGGGGAATACGCCGGTGACGGTGACTTGGCCAGGGGGAGCGGGGAATACCTCGGTGCAGTTGTTGCCCGAGATGAACAACCGCGAAAGCCAGATCATGTATCAGGGGCCGTGGGCGTTCTTGCAGTTCATCCGCGACGGCAACCCACGGCAGATCGGCGACGTGATGCAGGTGGATTACGTGATCGGCGGGCGCAACATCACCTATGAAATCCGGGTGAATGCGCTGGTGAACCCGTTCAACATGGCAGAGCTGCGCGAATTCCGCTGCCCGACGGGGCTATAGATGCTGGCGCTGTATGGCAAACATCCGTCGAAAGGGGATTTCATCGGCGGCGGTTTGCCAGTGCAGGCGGGGCTAGAGGGCTGGCTGGACGGTGCTTTGGCCGAGGCGCGGCATGGGTTGGATGCGGCTTGGGAAGCGATATGGGGTGCGGCGCGGCCCTTGCGGTTCTGGATTGGGCCGAGCGTTTGGGGGGAGGCTTGCGCGGGGGTGTTGGGGGCGAGTGCCGATAAGGTTGGGCGGCGCTATCCGCTGCTGATCGCGGGATTTGGCGCGGAGTGCCCGCCCTGCCCGGTGATTGATCCGGCGCAGGAGTGGCACTCGGGTGTCGAGGCGAAGCTGGTCGAACTGCTTGCGGGCGAGACGGCCGAGTTGAACGGGTTTTCAGCCCCCTGCCCCGCCGCAATGCCTGCTGGCCCGCCAGAGTTTTGGGCGGCGCGGCCGGGGGCGGATGTCGTCGGGCTGCTGGAGGATATTGCGATCACCGATCATCACCGCGCCAGCCATAACCGCAGTTATTGGTGGATCGCGGGCGATGACTTTGGCCATTCGCAGGTTTGGGCGGGCGAGGGTTTGCCCTCGGGCCATGTTATCGCGTGGTTTTTGCGGGGCTATGTCGAGAATGGCTAGGCAGAAGCACGGATTTCCGCCTAAGCTGACCGGATATATTCGGCCCTGTGGGCAAGGTTGTTTCAAATGGGTGGGTCGATGATCGAGGCTCCATTTCAATTCGAGACCGGGGCCGCGACCGATACAGGCCGCGTGCGCGATCACAATGAAGACAGCTATCTGACGCTGCCCGAGGCCGGGGTTTGGGTGGTGGCCGATGGTATGGGCGGGCATCACGCGGGTGATTTCGCCAGCCGGACGATTGTGGAAAGCGTGGGGTCTTTGGGGCGTCCGGTTTCTGCGCCCGATTTGCAAGCGCGGTTTATGGATCGTTTGCTGCGGGCGCATCAGTTGATTCAGGATCAGTCCGCCCTGCTGAATGGGGCGACAGTGGGGGCGACTTTGGTGGCCTTGCTGTCGTTTGATCAGCATTTCGCCTGTATTTGGTCGGAGGATAGTCGGATCTATCTGCTGCGTTCTGGGCAATATACCCAAGTGACGATGGACCATACTGAGGTGAACGAACTTTTGCGCACGGGCGCTATCACCGCCGAACAGGCGCTGACTTGGCCGCGCCGCAATGTGATCACGCGGGCGATTGGCGTGCATGCGACGCCGCAGACCGATGAACGCTCGGGTGGGCTGGCGGATGGCGATGTGTTTTTGCTGTGTTCGGATGGGCTGACCGAGCATATCGAAGATCATGAGATGGCCGAGGCTTTGACACGGTTTGCACCGCAGGCCGCTTGCGATGCTTTGGTGCAACTGACCTTGCAGCGCGGTGCAAAGGATAATGTGACGGTGGTGGTGGTGAAGGTCAGTGCGGCGAGGGCGTGGCAATGAGTGACGCTCCCAACAACGGCCCCAACCATGCGACGACGGTAACGTCTGGCACGCTGATCATGGGCACTTACGAGATTGAAAAGCTGATCAACTCGGGCGGCATGGGCGAGGTGTATCGGGGTCGGAATATTCACAATGACGAGCCTGTGGCGATCAAGATTGTGCTGCCATCCTTGGCGCATGATCCGAAGATCGTGGCTTTGTTTCAAAAGGAAAGCACGACACTGTCGCGGCTGAGCCACGAAGCGATTGTGCGGTATCATGTGTTTACCGTCGATCCGACCATCGGGCGGCCTTGCATGGTGATGGAGTTCGTCTCGGGCACTTCGATGTCGGACCGGATTGAGCAAGGGCCGATGCCTGTCGATGACGTGCGGGTGATGCTGCGGCGGGTGGCCTCGGGGTTGGACAAGGCGCATCGGGCGGGGGTGGTGCATCGGGATTTGTCGCCGGACAACGTGATCTTGGAAGATGGCCATGTTGAACATGCCAAGCTGATCGACTTTGGCATTGCGAAAAGCACCGCCTTGGGCGCGGGGACGCTGCTTCAGGGGCAGTTTGCCGGCAAGTTCAACTGGGTGTCCCCGGAGCAGTTGGGGGCGTTTGGCGGCGTGGTCGATGGGCGGTCGGATATATATTCGCTGGCCTTGGTGACGGCGGCCGCGAGCAAGGGTGCAGTGCTGCCGATGGGGGCGTCGATTGTCGATGCTGTGGGTAAGCGGTCTGGTGTACCGGATTTGAGCGGCGTGGATGAAGCGCTGGTGCCGCTGCTGTCGTGGATGTTGCAGCCCGATCCGGCGCTGCGGCCTGACAGCATGGCCAAGGTGATGGCGGCGGTGGACAATCCGTCGCTGGTGCCGCAGGTCGAGCCGCCTGCCCCGAAAGCGCCGGATCCGAACCGGACGGTGATTGGCGGGGCGTTGCCGATCCCCGAGCCGAAGGGGGTATCGGTGGCTCCCGTGGCGGTTCCGGTTTCGGTGGCTCCGGTATCCGTGGCACCTGTGAGGGTGAAAACGACGGCTCCGGTTGGGGCAACGGTGATTGCGACGGTGACGCAGGCGCCGGAAAGCGAAGATGTCAGCCCGTTTGGCGCGCCGGGGGCGGCTGTTGTCCGCCCGGTGCAGAATGAACCGCTGGTGGTGAAAAACAGCAAAAGCGGTTTGATCGCGGTGGTGGCGCTGTTGGCTTTGGGCGGCGGGGCGGCGGGGGCGTATTTCGGCGGGGTGTTTGACGGCAAAGCGGTGCCTGTGGCCGGGGAGACTCAGGCAGAAGCCGATGCGCGGGCGAAGGCTGAGGCGGACGATAAAGCCGCTGCAGAACAGGCCGCTGCCGAGGCGAAAGCGGCAGCGGATGCCGCGGCGGCCAAGGCAGCCGAGGAGGCAGCGGCTGTTAAGGCCGCGGCAGATGCCAAAGCCGCAGAAGACGCAGCCAAGCAGGCCGAGGCGGATGCGGCAGCGCAGAAGGCGGCGGAGGACGCCGCCGCGCAAAAGGCCGCAGATGAGGCGGCGGCGAAACTCGCGGCGGATCAGGCGGCAGCGCAGAAAGCGGCGGACGCGGCAGCAGCGCAGAAAGCCGCCGAGGAAGCCGCCGCGCAGCAAACGGCGGCGCAGAAGGCGGAGGCGGATGCGGCGGCCAAGAAGGCCGCGGAGGAGCTTGCTGCCAAACAGGCGGCAGAGGCGCAGAAGCTGGCCGAGAAAGCGGCGGCGCAAAAAGCGGCTGATGAGGCGGCGGCTAAAGCAGAGGCGCAAAGGCTGGCTGAGGAGGCTGCGGCGAAGCAGGCAGCGGACGAAGCGGCGGCGGAGGCTGAAGTTGCCGCGGCTGAGGCTGCGGCGCAGAAAGCCGCCGAGGAAGCCGCTGCGGCACAAAAATTGGCGGATGAGGCGGCTGCGAAAAAGGCTGCTGAGGAAGCGGCGGCGAAGGCCGATCCGGTGAGCACGCAGTTGGCGTATCTGGCGGGCGTGCAGCCGCCGCTGTGTGCTTTGGTGACGCTGAAGGATGCCAAGGCCTCGGGCTTCGGGCTGGACGGCTATACGGCGGACCCGGCGGCTTTGGCGGGGTTTGTGAAAGATTGGCAAGCGGCGACGCGGACCACGCCGGAGCTTGTCATCCACCCGATCAATACCGCGCAATGCCCGCTGATTGAATTTGCCACCCGCTACCCCGCGCCGGATGTCGACCCTTTGGCGGTGGTGATGCAGACGACGGGGGAGGTGGTGAAAAGCGGGGCCAATGTCAGCGGCAAGGTCGAAGGGCTGGAGGGGCGGAATTTTGCGCTGTTCCTGTTCTCGGAGGGCGGCGGGGCGACCAACCTCAAACCCTGGACCACGATGGGCAGCGATGGCACCGCCGGTTTCGAGTTTAACCTGACGCTGGAGGCAAATGCGCCACCCGCGCCGCAGATTCTGGTGGCGATGGTGACGGACAAGCCGTTGCCCGCCCTGGATAAGGTGCCTGCCGGGGTCACGGCGCAGTCGCTGATGCCGTTCCTGGAAAAGCAGTTGGAAAAGGCCGGGGTGAAACCGACGCTTGGCTTTGCCTATTTCCGGCTGGAGAACTGAGCTGGAGAACTGAACGGGGGGCGGGCGCGGCTTTTCTTGCCAGATTGCTGCGGCTTGATGTAACGTTGCAGGTATCCGGGGTTATTTTCCCCAACCTGCCCGTTTTACGCCTATTTTTGAAAGCGATATCCAGATGCCCACGAGCTTTTCCCAAGACAATCGCATCGGTCGGATGTTCACGCCTTTGAAGGCGAACTCCCTTGTGTTGGTTGAATTTTCTGGCAGCGAAGCGGTGAATGCAATCAGCCAGTTTCGCGTGAAAGCCCTGTCTGAAGAGTCGATCTCTACGATTGAGGCCTTGTTGGGTGAAGCTGTCGCGATAGAGGTTGTCACCCCCTTGGGTGATGTGCGCGATTTTCACCAGATGATTGATGCGATCCGCTATCTTGGCCCCGAAGGCCCAAACCACATCTATGAATTTGAGCTGCGCCCGTGGTTTTGGCAACTGTCGCGGCGGATCAACTACCGGATTTTCCACGAGCAAAACGTCATCGACGTGATCCGTAAGATCGTCGATGAATATGGCAATTCCGATGTGGCGGGCTTTATCGACCTGACGGACGGCAGCTTTCCGGAAATGGAATATGTGGTGCAATACGGCGAATCCGACATGGAGTTTCTGTGTCGGCTGATGGAGCGCTTTGGGATCAACTACCACTTCCTGATGGAGAAAACGCGGCACAGTTTGGTGCTGACCACTGGCGCGGATGCGTTCAGCGATGCCACGGCCTCACCGCGCGGCTTCAGCCCTTTGGGCGACCGGGGTGATGCCACGGCTGAGCATTTTGAGGCTTGGTCTCCGCATCGGCAGCTGACCACAGGTTCGGTCCGGCTGACCGATTACAATTTCAAAACCCCCGCGATGAATTTGGAAGTCAGCCGCGAAGATCTACGTGGCTTTGTCGGTGCCAATTTGGAGAGTTTTGGCTATCCCGGTGGCTACCTCAAACCCGCTGAGGGCACGCCGATCGCCCAGCGTCAACTGGACAGCCACCGAGCGGGTATGGCCACGGTGCGCGCGCAGGGCAATGCCGCAAGCCTTGGCGCGGGGATGAAGTTTCAGCTTTCGGCGCATTCCGATGATGCGCAGATGGGCGAATATGCGGTGCTCGCGGCGCAGCATTTCGTCTCGAATGGCAGCTTCCGGTCGGGTAGCACCGCGTCGGACGCCACCTATCAAGGCTCTTATATGTTGACGCGCAGCTCCAATCCGATTGCCCCGCAGCGGCTGACCCGCCCCCCGCGCGTGCTGGGGCCGCAGACGGCCGTGGTGGTCACCGGGGCGGAGGGCGACATTGACGAATTTGGCCGCATCAAGGTCAAGTTCTTCTGGGCGCCTGACGATGTGTCGATGTATTGCCGCGTGTCGCAGATCTGGGGACAGGATGAATGGGGGACGATCTTTATCCCGCATGTCGACATGGAAGTGATCGTTGAATTCCTGGATGGCGACCCGGATCGGCCCCTAGTGACGGGCTGTGTCTGGAACCAGAAAAATCGCCCGCAGATGCCGGACAACCACCTGACCAGCGGCTTTAAGACCGTGCGCAACAACCAGCTTTTCTTCTATGACACCGAAGGCAAGGAAGAGATCTACATCCGCGCGCAAAGAGATATGACGCGGGTGGTGATGCATGATGACAAATCCACCACCCATGGCAAACAGACTTTAAAAATTGACGCCAGCAAAAGCGAAAGCGTGGGCGGCAGTTCTTCATCCTCGGTCGGTGGCGACAAGTCTACCTCGGTCAGTGGTGCTGAAACCCATAAAGTGAAGGGCAGCTTGTCAATCGAATCTAAAGAGAAGATCGAGTTGAAGGTAGGGTCCTCCAGCATTACGATTGATCAAACCTCAATCAAGATCAAAGCCTTGACGGTGGAAGTTGAAGCCACAGCCGAGTTGAAAACCAAAGCGGGCGCGATGGCCACGCATGATGGGGGGGCGATGATGGTGATCAAGGGTGTTCTGGTGACGATTAACTGATGGGCAGCGCATCTGATACCACTCCGCCCGTCACCATGGCACCTGCACCGGGTCTGCGGGTGCAGTTGGGGCGTCAGCTGTTTGGCACCATGCCGGAAATGGCGGATGATATCGTAGCTCGGCCGGGGGAAGGCGAGCATGTGTTCGACTTTTGCCGTCGCCTGCGCTTGGGCGAGACGCCGGAGGAGGCGATCTCGCTGATGGCGTTTGCGTTGCAGCCGCGCCCTGCGGTGTGGTGGGGGCATGAATGTTTGAAGGCGGCACCGGAGTTGTTGACCGATCAGGACCGTTCGATGATGGAGATTTGCGCCGCTTGGGTGGGGGAACCAAGCGAGGCCAATCGGTATCTGGCGCTGGATGCGGGGCTGCATGTGGCAGTGCGCGGGCCGGGGGCGTGGCTGGCGCTGGCGGTGGGCTGGGCTTCGGGCTCGATGGCACCAGAAGGTTTGCCGCCAGCTTTGGTGCCGATGTATGCGATTGGGCGGGCGTTGAATGCCGGGGTGTTGACGGCACTGGCGCGGGTGCCGCAAGACAAGCGGCGGCGGATGCTGGATCATTACGTTGGCATGGCCGAGGTGCTGGCAAAAACCGCATAAGCCCCTTATCTTAATGTCTTAGCACCTTGGAAATGCCCCCCCGAATGAAACTCACTCTGCGGATCGAGAATTTGGATAGCCTGCCGGATGGCGGGCCACTGGAGTTTTCAGCCGTGGCGCGCGGTTTTGAAGTGGGCCGCGATTCTGCGATGGATTGGACGCTGCCCGACCCGAACCGCCATATCTCCAGTCGGCATTTTGAGGTGACGTTTCGCGATGGGCAGTTCTGGCTGAACGACATTTCCACCAACGGCACGTTTATTTATGGCGCGTCGATGCGGGTGTCGTCGCCCTTGGCGCTGACCCATAATGAGCGCTTGCAGGTGGGGCAGTATATCATCCGGGTGTTGGTTGTGGACCCTGCGGCAGCCTTTGCACCTGCGCCCGCAGCCCCGGTGTCTGATCCGTGGAGCCTTGCGCCCAGCCCCTCGCCGATGCCACAGTTTTCAACCACGCCGTTGCCGCCACCAACGCGGCCCTCGCAGGCGCTGGCGGGGCAGTTTGGCGACAGTTTTGTCGAAAATCCACGTCCTGCGGCCTTTGTGCCGACCACTCCGCCGCAGGATGTGCCGATAGCGCCACCTGCCAACCCGTTGCCGCAAGCGGTGACAACGCCGCCTCCGGTCGTGGGTGCGCCTCAACCGACCCCGCCAGCCTCTGAACCGTTTCCGCTGCGCCCCGTTCCCGCACAGATCGAGGCCCCTGCAGACGCTTTGCCGCTGTTAGACGCGATCTGTAAAGGCGCTGGCCTGCCGGCGGGCAGTCTGTCGAAGGTCGATGTCACGCAACTGGGCGAAGACATTGGCAAATCTTTGCGCATCGCGACCGAACAGATGATGGCGCTGCTGGGCGCGCGGGCGGCAGCGAAGCAGTTTGTCAAAAGCTCCAGCCGGACAATGATCGGTGGGATCAACAATTCGCCGTTGAAATTCAAGCCGAACGCGACCGAAGCTTTGACCACGATGTTCGCGCAGAAAACCGAGAGTTATCTGGGCGCGGTGGCGGCGTTTTCCCAAGGGTTTGACGATGTGAAACGTCATCAGACGGCGGTTTATGCGGCGATGCAGCCTGCGTTGGCGCGGTTGCTGGAAGACCTTTCGCCTGAGTCGATTGAAGAACGCTCCACAGGTGGAATCATGTCGTCGAAAAAGGCGCGGGCTTGGGAATTGTTTGTCGAGCGCTGGGATGCCAAGACACATCCCTATGAAAACGGCATGTTAGACGTATTTTTGGCTTATTTTTCCGACGCCTATGACGAAGCGGTGAAGTCCGCCACTCCGAAAAACGGCGGTTGACCATGCCGCAGCGCGGCGCTAGCCTTCACATAAGTTTTGCAAAGGACCGACAATGACTGCCGCATTGATCACCCTTCTTCTTGGCACTGGCTTGCTGGCCGCTTTGCCGAAACCGCAGCCCGTGCGTGTTGCTGCGAACCGCAAGTAATCTTTCCCGATGCGGCTGGATGATCTGATCAAGCCGATCTCCCCGGATGCGCCCTGCGGTGAAGACCTGTTGGCGCAAGATGACCCGGATTACTGCGACTATTACTTCAACGTCGAAGACCGCCTGCCCACCAGTTACTTCAACATGGTGCGCGGTACGCTGTTTGATCCCAAATCTGTTGATCAAAAGGCCGAGTCGGCGCAGCTTGACGGCCTGCTGAAACGCAGCCGTGATTTGCGCCTGTTGGGGCTTGAGGCAAAGTTTCAAATCCTTGCCGGGCGCTTCAAAGGCTTTGCCGATGCGGTAATGGGGTTCGCCGGGCTGATTGAGGCTTATCCCGGCGATGTGCATCCGGTGGATGCCGTGGACCGGCAGAATGCGATTGAGGAATTGAATTCCCTCGCCACCATTGCCGCGCCGCTCGACTATGCGATTTTGCTGACCGACAAGCGGGTTGGCGACATTATTTATCGCGGCTATGGCACGGCCTCGGGCAAAATTCCGACGCGGGAAGGCGAGCAGCCGGGCGACGTTGGCAGCATCACCGGAGCGCTGAGTTCTTCGGAAAACGCCAAGGCGGTGGACGGGCTTTATGAGCAACTGACGGGCCTGCGCGGCGCGATCAAGACCATCATTCAGCTGTGCCAATCCAGCAGGCCGCCGTATTCGCCCAAGCTGGATCGGCTGGACGATAAGCTGGCCGATATTCTGGCGATGGTGGTCTCGGCGCGCGGTGATCTGGGGGCAGAGGCGGCCCCGGTGGTTGGGGGTGCTGACGGCGAGGCTGTGGCGGCGGCTGTACCGGGGGCAGCCACCACGATCACGCTGCAAATGGGCACGGCTGAGGTGCCGAACCACCGCGTGGCCTATCAACTGCTGCAAGCGGTGGAGCGCTATTTCGCCACCACCGAACCTGCGTCTTTGGCTTTGGTTCTGGTGACGCAATCGCGGTTGCTGATTGGCCGTCCCTTGGTGGAGGCGCTGGACGCTTTGCTTGAGAATTCAGCAGGTTACGCCTCGATCAGCTTTGGCACCGAGACCGGCTTTGCGATTTCGATGGCGCGGATGCGCGATCTGTCGGGGCAGGCGAATATCTCTAGTGATGACTACGCGACCCCGGATGAAAATGACCCGCCGACGCCCGAAGTGGTCAGCCGTGACCATGCCGGGCAGATTCTGAAGCAGATCGAAGATTTCTACCGGATGCGCGAACCGGCCAGCCCGATTCCAATCCTACTATTCAAAGCCCGCAATATGCTGTCTAAAGACTTTCACGCGCTGGTGCGCGAATTGATTCCGCCGACCTGATTTCGCTAAATTTTGCCCTACCATCCACCGTTTCCTTTGACCAAATGCCCGTTTCTGGCGCAGAGTTGAAATCTGTTGACTTGTAGCGCCGGTGCGGCTTTCCTTTTCGTATTAGACAGGAGAATTGTTATGGCCTCTTCCGATTCAGCCACCGGCTTTATCAAGCGCAATCGCCCGCCGCGTGTGCAGATTTCCTACGCCGATCCGATTGAAGCCAACAAGCAGGTCGAGTTGCCCTTCGTGATGGGCATCATGTCGGACCTGTCGGGCAACGCCAGCAAGATCGAAAAACCCCCGGTGGCCGACCGTGAGTTTACCGCTGTGTCCTCGGATACGCTGGATGACTATATGGAAAGCGTGTCGCCCGGTCTGGCGATCAATGTCGACAACAAACTGGACCCGGAACAGGGCGGCAAGCTTTCGGTCAATCTGAACTTCAAGAAAATGGCCGATCTGTCGCCGGGTGAAATCGCGCGGCAAGTGCCTGCACTGAACAGCCTGCTGGAAGCACGTCAGCAACTGGCCAACCTTGCCCGTTATATGAACGGCAAGTCCGGCGCGCAGGATCAGTTGAAACAGTTGCTGGCCGACCCGGCCCTGATGGCCGCGCTGAACGAACGCCGCGCTGCCGCCAAGCCCGAGGGCGAAGAATAATCCTGAATGGCTGCCGTTGCAGGCTGCTGATTACACAAGACATTTTTTAGGAAATCGACATGGCAACTGAACTGCAACAAGACGGCGGAACCGGTGGCGCCCTTCGCGAGTTGGATGAATTCTCGGAAATCCTGAAGCAAAACTTCAAACCGCGCAGCGATGTTGCCGCGCGGGAGGTGGAAAATGCCGTCGGCACGCTGGTGCGTGAGGCTTTGGCCGATGAGACGGTGATCACCGACGATATTCTGGACACCATCGACAAGATGCTGGCCAAGATCGACGAAAAGCTGTCGCAGCAGGTCAATGAGATCATCCACAACGCCGAGTATCAAAAGCTGGAAAGCGCATGGCGGGGCTTGGCCTACACGGTGAACAACACCGAGTCGGATGCGACGCTGAAGCTGCAAGTGATGAACATCTCGAAGACCGAGTTGGACAAGGAACTGCGCGGCTATCCGGGGGCGAAATGGGATCAAAGCCCGCTGTTCAAGAAGATCTACGAGGCGGAATTTGGCCAGTTGGGTGGTCAGCCGTTTGGTGCGCTGGTTGGCGACTTTGCGTTTGACCATTCGTCGTCTGACGTGCGCCTGCTGCGCGATCTGGGCAAGATTGCTGCTGCCGCCCACGAGCCCTTCATCACCTCGCCCGCGCCGACCCTGAAGGGGATGGACAGGTCGAACGAGTGTGGCAAACCGCCCCATCTGCCCACGGTGTTCGATACGCCCGATTATGCCGGCTGGAACTCGCTGCGCGACTCGGAAAACTCGCGCTATATCGCGCTGGCGATGCCGCGGGTGCTGGCGCGCTCGCCTTACGGCCAGAATGGCGAGCCGGTGGAGGAATTCAACTTTGAAGAAACCACCGATGGCCATGAGGGCAAGCAATACGCTTGGATGAACGCCGCGCACGCGATGGCGGTGAACATCAACCGCGCGCATAAGGAATATGGCTGGACGGTGCAAATTCGCGGTGTGACCTCGGGCGGCGAAATCAGCGCCCTGCCGGTGCATAATTTCGATACCGGTGATGGCTCGACCGATATGAAATGCCCGACCGAATTCGCCATCAGCGACCGCCGCGAAGGCGAGCTTTCCAAATCGGGGATCATGCCGCTGATCCACCGCAAGAACACCGACCGCGCCGCATTCTTGGGCGCGCAATCGTTGTACCGACCGAAGAAGTACCAGAATGAGGAGGCCACGGCCTCGGACAATCTGTCTTCGCGCATCCCGTATATCTTCGCGATTTCGCGTTTCAGCCATTATCTGAAATGCATGGTGCGGGACATGGTCGGTTCAAACCGAGAACAGGCGCAGTTGGAA
>CAYLYV010000012.1:0-50143 GCA_964387655.1 uncultured Cypionkella sp.
TTATAAACAGATGAAAAATTTTAGATAAAGTTCAGCGAGTGGCGGCGGCGTAGAGGCCAACTGCCGCCGCATTGGAGACGTTAAGACTGCCGAACGCACCGGCGAACGGGATGCGCGCGATCATGTCGCAGGTTTCACGGGTTTTTTCGCGCAGGCCTGGGCCTTCTGCCCCCAGCACCAAGGCGACAGGGCGTTTACCCACGCTTGCCATCGCTTCGGACAGTTCCACCGTGCCGTCGCCGTCAAGGCCGATCAGCGTGTAGCCCATGGCTTTGAGTTCCAGCATCGCCTCGGCGAGATTGGTGACTTTCAGGTAAGGCTGACGCTCCAAAGCGCCGCTGGCGGTTTTCGCCAAAGCCCCGGTTTCAGGCGCGGAATGGTGGCGCGGGGCGACCACAGCGCGGGCGCCGAACACCTCGGCCGAGCGCAGGATCGCGCCGACGTTATGCGGATCGGTGACGCGGTCCAGCAGCACGATCAGCGGCTCCCCTGCCCCGGAAATCGCCACATCGGCGAGCTTGCCCCAGTTCAGTGCTTTGACTTCAAGTGCTGCACCTTGATGCACCGAGCCTTCGTCGATCGGCACCGAGAAATTGCGCGGATCGGACAGTTCGGGTTCCATCTTGGCGAAGGCCACCGCCTGCTCCAGCTTGTCGAGGGCGTTTTTGGTGACAACCAGACGGATTTTTTCGCGCGCGGGGTTCATCAGCGCATCGCGCACCGCGTGCAGGCCGAACAGCCAGACGGTTTCGCGCGCTTCCGCGCGGCGGTTGCGTTCTTTATCCACCACCCAAGTTGGTTTTTTGTCACCCGACATCGCGTTTTAGCCCCCGTTCATCCGGGCGCGACAATGCGGGTTGCGGGGTTTGGGCGCAAGGTGAAAGCTTTGAAAAATCCGCCGATCCGCCCTTGACGCCCCCGATGGGCTTCGGTAATCACCGCCGCAGTGGGCGATATGCTGCAAGGTGCGGCAGCGGACTGTAACTCCGCCGAGGCGACTCATGCTTGGTTCGATTCCAAGATCGCCCACCAGTTTCCTGAAGTGTTGAATGATTTCAATGGCGAAACGTCCCGCACCGGGCGCTTGGCGTTTGTTACTGTTCAATGGGTTAGACAGCGGGTGTCCCGCAGTTTCGCCCCCATGCCGCGCAAACCCTATGCCGATACCTAAATATTCAGGGGCAAAGGTGAGAGAACATCTTTGGTCGTTTTATCGCCAAGGCAGGTGCCAATAGTATTGTTGCCAAAGCCGCAACAAATGAGATTTTTCATTGAGCACCCGACATATTGAAAATAATTTTCATCATGCCTGCATTATAGTCGCATATCCAATAAATCATAATCAAAGTATTATAATACC
Organism: uncultured Cypionkella sp.; assembly: GCA_964387655.1. GTDB lineage: Bacteria > Pseudomonadota > Alphaproteobacteria > Rhodobacterales > Rhodobacteraceae > Cypionkella. Next base: position 1,361 of record CAYLYV010000012.1, read on the forward strand.
CCCCAAGCGCCAGCTTGGAGGGTAGATTGTCGTATCCGTATTTAAGAATCCCTGATCTTATTGGCTTAGATCAAAGCAGGAAATCAGTTCCACTCAAACTGGTGACGCCAATCACCATAATTTCAAAATCTGCCACTGTGTCGCCCGTCACATCGGCTTTCACAATGCTGTTCGCGCCCACCACCGTATACCAGACCGCATTGGCATGGGCTGTGGTTCCGTTAAAGGAGAACGTCTCATTGGTCGCGCCAGAGCTGGCATTGGCGTCAATTCCGGTCAGATCTATATCATCGGCACCCGTGGTGAAATTGTAGAGGATGTCGCGATTGGCCCCCACCACGCTTTGCGTGCGGGCCGTAAACACAAAATCATCACCCGCAGCATCCATGCCCCCATAAAGCAAATCCCGCCCCGCGCCGCCGATCAGGGTATCTGCTCCCGCGCCTGCGCCGATCGTGTCATCGCCGAGGCCGCCCGAGAGCTGATTTGCGGCGGAGTTGCCGGTGATCCGATTGGAAAGAATGTTGCCCGTGCCATTGATCGCGGCGGTCCCGGTGAGAACCAGAGTGTCAAGATTGGCCGCCAACGCATAGGAAATCGCAGATTGCACGGTATCTGTGCCGCCGCCATTCGCTTCGACAATCACATCTCCGGCGCCGAGAATGTAGACATCATTGCCCGCGCCGCCAAAAAGATGGTCTGCGCCCAGGCCGCCGACAAGGGTATCGTTGCCCGCATCCCCATGCAAAAAGTCGACTCCGCCATTGCCGCGCAAGCTGTCGTTGCCACTAAATCCGGCCAATACATCACCAAAGGCCGAGCCGACCAGCGTATCTGCACCACCCAATGCAAGGGCGTAAAGATCTTCGGCATGACCGCTTTGAATCAATGCTAAAACTTGGCTGGCATCCAGGGTCAGGCCTGAAATCATATTTTGCAGCGCGCCATTGAAGCGCGTCTCAAAGCTGTGCAGCTCGCCCGACACCGAGCCAAAGCCGCCATAGGTGAAATCCCCTCGATACACCCCAGTATTTAACCCGTCGACAATGTTTATTTCCGTGCTGGTTGGGAAACCTTGCAAAGACCAATCCCGAATCGGTGGATTGACCATATCTAAAACCGTATAAGCGGTGACGAGCGCCATAAATTCCTCTCCTAATTGTATAGTGACGATTCGGAAGCGATACCGATGACGACAGCCTAACAGAAAAATAGTTTCACAGTATGGAATTGCGGGATCGGCCATCGCGCCGAAGCCACTAGCCTCACGAAGCGCCGTCGGTTTGATTGTTGCGCAGGGAAGCGGGCCGGGTTGACGCAGACTGAACGGGAAATCCTGTCGCGAGGCATTGCGTCGAAGGGGGAGGCCATGGCCAGGGCGTTCGATGGCCCGTTGGGTGCGCGGTGATCGTGTCGGCGCGCCGTATTCACCTCATGCGGCGCGCCAAGTTTGTTAAAAGCCGAGGATCAGACCAGCATCAGCAGCTTGGCCGCGCGTGCGCCCGATTCCAGCGCGCCGTTCAGCGAGGCGAAATGGGTATGCTCGCCGGCGAAGGCGATGGTGCCGACGGCCTGATTGAAGACGCCCTCCTGGTCAGGCTCCCAATCAAGGCCGGGCATGGAATAGGCCCCCTTGGTATGTGGCTGCTCGGCCCAATTTGTGAAGATATAGTCATCGCTCACCATCAGATCGGTGCGATAGGCGCGGACCTTCTCCAGCCAGCCCTTGGGCCCGTTCTGCAGGTCAAGCTTGTCCATCGTGGCCTTGCCACCGGCGTAAGCCGTCAGCGCGCCGCGCTGCACGTACCCCTCATTGGCCTCGGTGCTCCAGGACCACCAAGGCGCATTTGGGGCCTGCATCCCGCGCGGCGGCGCATCACCACTGACTGCGATGTTGAGTTTGGCCGCAGCCCCCATCACCCGGCCCGAGATGGCCTTTTCCATCAGCGGCGGCAGATCGAGCGTGCCGATGAGCGATTGCAGCACCGGCAGAGGCACCGCGATCACCGCTCGATCGGCGGTGAACACCTCGCCGGAGACTGTGGTCATGGTGACGCCGGTCGCATCCTGCGTGACGCGAGACACTGGGGCATTGAAGCGAACGATGTCCCCGATCCGGCGATGGATGGCCTTGGCCACCGCGTCATTGCCCGCCAGAACGCGACCGCTGTGCTCGATATAGCCGTTCTCTTTGCGCTGCATCATCGCCGTCACAGCATAACCGTTGATCAGGTCCGGGTCGCACGTGGTGGTGGCAAAGAGCTTTTGGCAGTATGGCAGGCTCTCATAGTCGGGGCCGAAGGCTTCGCGGGCGACATCGCGCAAAGAGGCGCGGGCGTCCTTCTCGGCCAAGCGCCTTGCCGCGCCGCTGAGTGTGGCCATGGTCTCGGTCAATTCTGCGGCTGAGGTGATTGAACCGTCGACCTGATGGCGGCGATCAAACGGGATGCCCAGCCCGACAATAGGCAGGCCGAATTCGGCGCAGAGCCCGCGGATCGTGTGATCATTGACGCTGATGAACTCGCCGCCATGTTCGATGATCGCGCCATTCGGCAACGCCTCGGACCAGCAGCGCCCGCCAACGCGGTTTCCCGCCTCCAGCACCTGCACGTCATGGCCTGCCTTGACCAATTGCCACGCCGCATTCAGCCCGGCAAGACCTGCACCTGCAATAAGAAATTTCATAAGACTCCTCCTCAGTCGTTTGAAAATTACGATTTTTTGGTTTGGTATGATGTGAAGAATGCGCAGCCGATCAGAATGCAGACGCCAAGGATCGTGATCGCGTCCGGGAGCTGGCGAAAGAACCACCAGCCCGCCAGAACCGAGCTGACCATCTCGGTGTAAGACAAAGGCGCAATCAGAGAAGCCTCGCCGAATTCATAGGCCTTCACGATCATGAACTGCACGATGATGCCGATGGCGGCCATGCCAACGGTCAGCAGCCATTGTTCCGCCGTCGGCGGCGACCAGAAGAACAGCATCAAAGGCGAGATCATCGCAAGCGAGATGGCATGGGTGTAAAAGGTGGTCGCCAACCCTGACGCGCCCGGTATCCCACGCCGCACGGTGATCGCATAGACCGCCGAAAACGCTCCCGCCATCAGGGGCAGGACACTTGCCGGTTCAAACGAGCTGGTGCCGGGGCGGATGATCATCAGGGTAGCCGAGAAGCCAATCACCAGCGCCAGCCATCTTGCGCCGGGGACCCGCTCTTTCAACACGAATTTCGACAGGATCGTGACGAAGAACGGCTGCACGAAGGTGATCGCCACCGCATCCGCAATCGCCATATAGCGCAGCGACAGGAAAAAGCAGATCGAAGCGGTGACGATGGAAAAGCCCAACAGGAAGATGGGTCCGGGGTTGTGCGCGATGCGAGGGATCGCCCTTGGCTCATAGTGCAGCACAATCGGCAACAGGAACAGCGTGCCCATCAACATGCGGAGAAACACGATCTGGAACGCGGAAATTCCCTGATCGCCCAGCATCTTGGCGGCGACGTCCACCAATGGTACCACGAACATCGCGGTGCACATCAGTATCACACCCGTAAGCGCACGCGAGCTTACGGCCGGGTTAACGGCGGTCTGTTGCATCTTGCTTGCCTTCTACCCTTCGATTACTCGCGCCAGCGCGCGGCTTTGTCGAGGAAGCGGTAATAGGTGCCGACGGCGGGCAGGAACCACGGATGCCCGTTGTAGAAGTAAAGCCGCGGGAAGCGCGAATTGACGATACCCCGGTCATGGCCCGGCTTGTTCAGCATCATCTCTGCGCAGCGATGGCCGAGATAGGTCATCATCGTGACCCCGCCGCCATTGCAGCAAGATATGTAATAGCTGTCATCGGGCATACGGCCGACATGCGAGCAGAAGTCATAGGCAAAGCAGACGTTGCCGAACCAGGAATGGGTCAGCTTAACCTTTTCCAGCGAGGGGAAGGTATGCACCATGAAGTCGCGCAGGCCAACTGCGGATTGCTCGGCGGTGGAGGTGCGAAAGCGTGCGCGGCCGCCAAAGAGGATACGGGTACCATCCGGCGAGCGACGGAAATAGTAAAGCACATGCTTGGTGTCGCCGACGGTGCGGTTGCCGGGGATCAGCTCTTCAAGTTGTTCCAGCGGCAATTGCTCGGTCGCGATCATATAGCTTTGAACCGGGATCGTGCGCTTGCGCAGCCAGGGCACTTCCTTCCCGACATAGCCATTCGTTGCGATCAGCATCTTGTCGGCGGTCACCGTCACGGTCTTGGCGCTGCTGACATCCCGCAGCGTGGCCACCTTTTTGCCGGCCTGATCGCGCGCACCTTCGTAGCGGAAACCGGTGAAGATCCGCACGCCCAACTCACGGGCGCGGTTTGCCAGTGCGCGGATGTATTTCGCCGGATGCAGCGAGCCACCCTCATGGCGCACCATCAGGCCGCGATAGATGTCACTTTTCAGCACCGAATGCGCTTCGCCCTCGGGGATAATATCAACCTTTGCCCTTTTTTCGGGTGAGAGGCTGTCACGATAGGCGCTCAACTTCTGGAAGTCCTTGCGGCTATGTGCCCCAACGATGCCGCCAGTCAGATTCAGATCGAAAGGGTCTTTCAACGACTTGGCCCGTTCCAGCATGAAAGGCAGAGTGTTATCGTAATCCTCAAGGATCTCCCTTGCCCGCTGAGCGCCAAAGCGGCTGGTGGCCTCGGCCAAACCGAACTTGGCACCACCGGGGCCGATTTGACCGCCATTTCGCGAGCTGGCCCCTTCGCCGATGCGCTGCGCATCGACGACGAAGACATCTTTCACACCGGCTTCGGCCAGGGTGATGGCGGCATTGATCCCGGCATAACCTGCGCCAATGATCAGGGCCGAGCAGGTGGTCTGATCAAAGCTGCGCTCGCCATGGCTGGGCTCGGCTTCTTCCCACCAAAAGGGTGTCGTTTTCATGTCTGTCCCCGATATTTCAAGATGCACCGCGTTGCCGCCAGGCTGGGTGGATTAAAGCGAGGTTGAGAAATAGACCTTTTTCACCGTGCTTATGGTCTTCCAGATGCCGCGGAAATGCGGCTCGATGACCACAATATCCCCCGCCGAGAAACTCTGCGGCGGCAAGCCGTCTTCGGTCAGTTCGATTTCGCCTTCCAGCAGATAGAATTGCTCCAACATCGAGCCATCACGTTCAACCCGATGCGTGCCGGGCGTTGCGCCCCAGACGCCGGTGGAGACGCGGCCGAACTCGCCGCAGGGCCAAGTGCTGAACTCGGGATCGCCTGCGATCAAACGGTCTGGTGCGGGGCGGGCAATCTCCGGTGTTGCAGCATGTGACGGACGGTAGGATTTTAGTTTTGACATTCTCTGTTCTTTCTCAGGTATTAGGCTAGGGCGATGGCGTCTTTCGACGCAAAGCTGACGAAGATCTCGGCACCATTGGGATAAGTCCCGGAGCGCGCCGAGCCGTAGGCGATGAAGCTGGAGCCGTCGTTCAGCGTCAGCGTGTAAAGCGCCCGGTCGCCGGAATAGGTCGAGCTCACGACCCGGGCGGACAGGATGACGCGCCCGTCCTCGATGGCCGTGTGGGTAAGCTCGACATCTTCAGGGCGGATCATCATGGTCGGCCCGCCGGCTGTGGCATCGGACAATGGCATCTCGAAATTTGCGCAGTGGAAGCTGGCGTGTGTGCCGGATCCGCGGACCTCGCCTTGGAAGACGTTGGATTTGCCGACAAATTCCGCCACGAAGCGCGAGACGGGTCGCCGGTAGAGCGTATGCGCCGTGTCATATTGCTGGATGCTGCCATGATCCATGATCGCGATGCGGTCCGACATATGCATCGCTTCTTCCTGGTCATGGGTGACGTTGATGAAGGTGGTGCCAAGGCTTTTGTGAATGTCGCGCAGCTCTTCCTGCAGATCGTGACGCAGCTTCTTGTCCAGCGCTGACATCGGCTCATCGAGCAGCAGAACATCGGGTTTGAAGACCAGCGCGCGGGCCAGCGCCACGCGCTGTTGCTGCCCGCCCGACAACGCGTGCGGGGGGCCGTTGTCGACGGGTCGCGGCGGCACCAGCTCCAGCAGGCCGCGCACCCGCTCATCAATCACAGCCTTGGATTGCCGCCGCACCCGCAGCGGATAAGCGATATTGTCATAGACGCTTAAATGCGGGAACAGCGCGTAGCCCTGAAAGACCAGGCCGAAGTTGCGCTTTTCCGGCGACAGCGCGGTGATATCGCGCCCATCCATCGTCACCGAACCCGAGGTTACCGGCTCGAACCCGGCGAGGATCTTCAGAAGCGTGGTCTTGCCCGATCCCGAAGGGCCAAGCAGGGTGACGAATTCGCCCTTTTTGATCGAGAGCGACACACTGTGCAGGGCTTGCACGGCACCGTAATGTTTGCAGATCTTGTTGATTTCAAGCGAAGTCATAGGTTGCTTCCCGGTAAGGTCTGATCACGAACGCGGTGCGGCGTTACGCTTTTGGAGATGGCTCAGCAGCAGAAGGAACAACATGCTGACCAGCGAAAGCAGAACCGCCACCACAACGATTGTCGGCTCTAGCCGATCGCGCAGCCCGGCGAAAAGCGCGATGGGCAGTGTGGTGGACGCAGGATCTGCAAGGAACAGCGCCAGAACCACTTCGTCAAACGAGGTGATGAAGGCGAAGACGGCCCCTGCGGCAAAGCCGGGCGCGGCCAGCGGCAAGGTGATGGTGAAGAAGCGGTAGCGCCGCGAAGCCCCCATCGAAGCGCCTGCAAGGTCGAGGTTGGGATCCAGCCCGCGCAGTGACGTGATGATAGAGAGGAACACCAAGGGGGTCGCCACGATGGAATGGGCGAGCACCAGCGAGAAATATCCCCCCCCGATCCCGGCGCGGCCGAAGGCATAGGCGAAGGCCACGGCCACCACCACCGACGGCACCACCAGTGGCGAGACGAAGAGCGCGGTCAGCACGATCTGGGTGCCGCGCCGCGTCATCATTACGCCCATCGCTGCCAGCCCGCCGATCACCAAGGCCAGCACCATCACACCACAAGCCACCTTGAGGCTGTTGAGCATCGGATTTGTCCAGCCCGGCTCGGTCATCACCTTGATGAACCAGTCGAAGGTGAAGCCTTCCATCGGATAGGTCAGAAAGGGCGAGGGGTTGAAGGCCAGCGGCCAGACCAGCACCAGAGGCAGTATCAGGAAGCTGGCACAGAAGATGACGCTGGTCCAGTAGATGACACGAGACATCAGAGCGTCCTTTCGCGTTTTGCCGTCAGGCGCTGCAAGAGTTTTCCAAGGCAGATCAGCACGATCACGATCGCCAGCAGCAGGACCGACAGCGCCGAAGCCATGCCCCAGTTCAAAGTCTTGTTGACGAAATCGGCGATGAAAAAGGCCAGCATTTGGTCATTTGGGCCACCGGTCAGGGCGGGGGTGATGTAGAAGCCCAGGGAAAGGATGAAGACCGTGCCGCCCCCCACCGCGACTCCTCGCAGGCTTTGCGGGAAATAGACTCGCAGGAAGGTTTCGATGGGACCGGCGCCCAGGCTGCGCGAGGCGTCCGACTGTGATTTCGGGATGGTGCGCATGACGTTGATCATTGGCAGAATGGCAAAGGGCAGCAGCACATGGGTCATGGCGACCAGCGCGCCGAAACGGTTGAAGATCAACTGGATCGGCTCGGCGATCAGGCCCAGCCAGACCAGCGTGTTGTTGATCAGGCCATTGGTTTGCAACAGCACGACCCAGGCCGTGGTCCGCACCAGAACCGAGGTCCAGAAGCTGATCATTACGATGGCCAGAATGATCGAGGCGGTGCGGCGGGTGCCATTGGCCACGGCATAGGCCAGCGGATAGCCGATCAGCAGGGTGAGGATCGTCACCTGCAGCGTGATCATCAGCGTGCGGCCCATGACGCGCATATAGATGTCGTCCCCTTTGGCAATCGTCAGATTGCCCGCGGCATCATGTTTCAGGCCGGATGCCTTTTGATAATACCGCCAGGTGATCGCGCCCGCATTGTCGTCGATGATGTCCCAGTATGCGGGCTCGCCCCAGCGCGCATCAAAGGCCACCAGCCCTGCCATATCGGGGGTGATTGTCTCGGCCTTCTTGCCGGTGTCGAGGATCAGCGACCGGAACCCGGATTTCTCTTGGTTCAGCATCCGCGCGACTTCGCCCAGCTGCTTTTGGTTCATCGCCGCCAGATCGTGCAAGATCGCTTGGGCGCGTGCGTCGGAATTGTTGTCATCCGCTGCATCGAAACTGGTGAAACGCGAGCCAAGGGCCGAATTCTCAAAGCTGAGCGAGATGATCGAGCCGAGCGGGGCGATGAAGATCAGAAGGAAGATGGCGGTGGGGATCAACAGCAGCAGAAAGGCTGCGAGCCGACTGCCATGTGGTTGGGATTGCGCATTCGACATGTTATACCTGCGGTTGGTCGCTCCGGCCATGCGCGGAAGGCGCGGGCCGGAGCCAGATCAGAACGGTTCAGGCGGTCAGGTCTTATTGGATGACCCAGTTGGCCCAGCGTTCCTTGAGTGCGTCGTAATTCTCGATCCAGAAATCGTCGGAATAGGCCAGCGCATTGGCGTTGTTCTCACCGGCCGGAAGATTGGCGCGGTCCGCCTCGGGGATCAGCGCGGGCGCATTCACGTTGGTCGGGCCATAGGGCATCAGCGACGAGAACTTCGCCTGTGCCTCAGCCGAATTCGCCAGCTTGAAGAATTCCATCGCCTCCGCCTTGTAGGGCGAGTCTTTCGGGATCGCCCAGACGTCGATGTTGTAGATGTGCTCATTCCACACATAGTCCAACGGCTTGCCGTCTTTCTTCGCCGAGATGAAGCGGCCATTGTAGCCGGTGCTCAATGCGACGTTATTTGCCAGCAGCCATTCCACCGGTTGCGAACCGGCATCCCAGAACTGCAATTCGGCCTTGATGGTTTCAAGCTTGGCAAAGGCACGATCCAAGCCCTCGGGCGTGCCGAGAACCGCATAGACTTGATCCATCGGCACCCCATCGGCAATCAGCGCACGCTCAAGGTTCATGACGGGACTGTTCGCCATGCCACGTTTGCCCGGGAACTTTTTGAGATCAAAGAAGTCTGCCCAGCCCTTGGGGGCATCAGGGTAGGTCTCGGTGTTGTAGCCAATGCCGTTGCCGATCACGACGCTGCCAACTGAGCAGTCTTTCTTGGCTTCGGGTATCAGATCCGCAGCGTCCGGCAGGGTGTCCCAGTTGATTTCTTCCAGCAGTCCCTCGTCACAGGCCAGTTGGGCGTCGGTGCCGCCCATCATCACCAGATCCCAGGTGACGCTGCCGGTATCCGACATGGTTTTCAGTTCCGCTAAACCGCCGAGGTAGGTGGTTTCAACGGTTTTCAGGCCCTTCGCCTCTGCGAAAGGGGTGAAGTAGGCCGCGCGCTGCGCATCCTGGTAGTTCCCCCCCCATGCAGCGATGGTGAAATCACGTGCGTTGGCGGCGCAGGTCATCGCTGCGATCGAGACGCAAGTTGCTGTGATTGCAGTAAATTTCATTATAGATCCTCCCATTGCTCTGAACGAACGCCACAGATTGCTCTGGGCGCATTGCAGTAAATGCCGGCTTCTTTATTTTTGGGGAAAACAGCAGTGGGCTCCTCCTCGCACTGCATTCCTTCCGGTAATTACGCTAGCCGTACTAAAATTTTTTGTAAATATGTTTAGTATAATTATTTTTTGTATGTAAAGGATGAAGTTGCGTGTTAGGAAGTCTGCAGCGAGCGAGCTGGGTCGTGTCGGTGGCTGCGGGCGGGCGAATCACCTCGGGCGGGCGGGTCTGGCCGGGATCAAAGGCGGCCAAATGCCGTGACGGAACGCCGCTGCTGTGCAATCGTGCTTCGACAAAGTTGATATGGCTTGGTTGATATGGCTTGTGGATTGCGGAAGAAATTGGATTTGTTTGATGGATAGTTTTCAGGGCGAGGACAAGAAACGGATTGGCGAGCGGCTGCGGCTGCGGCGCAAGATGCGCGCGATGTCGCTGAAGGACGTTGCCGATGGCTCCGGCCTGTCGGTGGGCATGCTGAGCCAAGTCGAGCGCGGACTAACTTCACCCTCGATCAAATCAATGCGTGCGATCTGTGAAGCGCTTGAGATGCCGGTGAAATGGCTGTTTGAGGCGGGGGAGTCGCAGCATGATGACGACGCGGAATTCGTCGTCCGCGCATCATCGCGCCGCGAGATCGCTTATAATGAGGGCGCGCTGCTCAAGCAGATCCTGACTCCCGATACCCAGCCGAAGATCCAGATGCTGCGCTTCGTCATGCAGCCGGGCGCCGATTCCGGCGAACCCTATTCCAACGCAGAAGGCGGCAAATGCGGCATCGTCATCTCGGGGACCATGGAACTGGAACTTGACGGCTACCGGATGACGATCCGTGGCGGCGACAGCTTTGCCTTCCCCGCCACGGCGCTGGTGCGCTATTGGAATGAGGGTGCGCAGACCTGCGAAGTGCTCTGGATCGTCGCCCCCGCGACGGTTTGAACGGATGCGGGTTTACTGACGCGCCGTGGCAAGCAAACACGCAGCAGAACGCATGTTGCCTGATCCCTGCCTCAACCTTGACCGGTCCCCCAGTACCGCCATACGGCGGTCAGGATGATCAGGCCACGCACCGCCTGCAGCCTGCGCCCCAAAAACTTGGTCAGATCCTGTGTCGCGGCATCGGCCCAATGCACATCTTCGAACACCATCAGAACCGGGGTCTGAACCTGGCCCAGATATCGCAAGACAGCGTTGAAAACCCCAAGATTGGGGCACCCCTTGCCAGCAACTCTGGCAGATCGTCTCCGAGTGCCACCGCGACGTCACGCAAAACACCAAGCGGTTCGGGTGTCGAGAGGTTCTCGCACTGGCCCACCACTCCGCGAACGCGCACACCGGCCCGCACCATCAACTGCCGGACCGCAGCCGTTTTGCCAATACCGCCCCTCCCGAGGCCAGCGCCATCTGGCCCGCGCCCGTCGTGCTGCACGCCATGTAGGCCGCCTCAAGCGCCACTAGGTCATCCTGCCGTTCCAAGAGCAGCGTCATGGCATGAGCCCTACGCCCGGTTCCGTCGCCTTTGCCAGCAAGTGCGCCTCATCGGCGACCTGTCCGACAGCCATCGGGCCGCTCTGCTGCTCTTGATTTCTCACGGTCATATGACTTATTTCCAAGATGCGAAGGGGCGTCCGACGCAGCTGAGATCGGTTCCGTCATGGTGGCAAGCGCGACTGCTTGCGCCGACGACGTTGCTGAGGAACGATCGAGGTTCCAAAAGTCTGGACTGGACCGCGAGCGCCTCACCATAAGCCGCTTGAAATACCTGCCCCGTGACCGCCCGCAGTTACCCTATGGGTTTATCCTGATCCCGCATCTGTCCCGGATCACGGCCGTAGAAATCCGATTGCGGATCGTTCAGCACCATGTCGCGCAGACGGCTCCACAGGTGATTGCGCATCTGCGCAAACTGCGGGTCAGCGCGCAGGGCGCTGCTGTTGCGAGGGCGGGAGAACGGCACGGTCAAGGTTTCCACAATCCGGCCCGGGCGCGGCGACAACAGCAGAATGCGGTCGGCCAGCAGCAGCGCCTCGTCCACGCTATGGGTGACGAAAACCACCGTGGCGGGGCGCAGTTCGGTCAGACGCATCAGTTCGGCCTGCATCAACTCGCGGGCCTGCGCGTCCAGACTGGCGAAGGGTTCATCCATCAGCAAGATCTGCGGCTCGCGCGCCAGCGCCCGCGCCAAGGCAAGCCGCTGGCGCATCCCCCCCGACAGTCCCGCCGGATAAGCGCCCGCAAAGCGCGCCAGCCCGACCAGCGACAGATAGCGGTCAGCGCGCTCCAGCTGCACCGCGCGCGGCAGGTCGGGCAAGGCGAAGGCGATGTTTTCACGCGCTGATTTCCACGGAACCAACCGGAACGACTGAAACACCATCGCATTGCCCTGCCCCGGCTGCGGCGGCGCGCCGTCAACCACCACCTGCCCGGCATCGGGCTGCGTCAACCCGGCGATCAGGCGCAGCAATGTGGTCTTTCCGCAACCGGACGGCCCCAGCAGCACGACAAATTCGTGCCGCGCCACGGTCAGCGACACATCCTGCAACGCGATTGTCAGCCCTGCTTTGCCGCCAAAACCAAGGCTGACATCCTGCACAACGACATAAGGAGGTTGGTCAGGCGCACACGTCATCGCGAGAGTGCATCCATCCCTTCAGCAGCACCGATCCGTGCCAGCACGACATCCAGCGGGCCGAAGTCGGCCCAATTCGCCAGCGGCACAACGGGCAGATCTTTGAAATCCTCGCCGCCATACAGCCAGTCCGAGGTGAATTGCAGTTCATCTTTCTGCAAGCCGCCATTCACGCTCCAGCTTTTGGTATAGGCTTTGGCCAGTTCCTCCAGATCGGGGCGGGCGATGTCAGGGCGGGCGGTTGCCATCATATCCACCCATTTCGCCGGGTCAGCGGCAAAATCGCGCGATGCCAGAACCAGCGCTTCGATCACCGCTTCCACCTCGGGCCCACGCTTTGCCAGCGTTTCGGCGCTGACGACATTGACCTTGGTGACGACTGGCGCAGCCGCATAGTAAGCATCGGCATCAATCACCACGCTAAGGTTATCGGCATCCGGTAAGGATAACAGGGTGCCGATCGACATGGTGGTCGCATCCACCTGACCCGCCAGCAGGGCCTGCGCGCGCACTGCGGGCTGGCCAAGCGTCACGATCTCCAGTCCCGCGGTGTCGATCCCCGCCGCAGCCAGGACCTTCATGCTGAGCGAATGGTCAAGGCTGCCGACGCGACCGACGCCAAAGCTTTTGCCCGCCAGATCGGCAGGCGTGGCAATCCCACCCCGTGCGGCAATCAGGAATGGCAGCGATTTGTTGGGCGACACCACCGCGCGGAAATCACCGCCATCGCGCGCGATCAGCTGCAACAGGGCATCGACCGCGATATTCGCCATTTCGCCTTCGCCAGCCTGCAAGGCGGCCACGGCCATCGGCGTCTGCTGCACCCGGACCAGCTCAACCTCAACCCCCGCGCGTTCAAAATACCCGCCTTGCAGCGCCAGATCCATGACCGAATTCGGCACCAGCGGCGTTTCCAGATCGGTCACGATCAGACGGAACGGCGCGGCAGCGGCTGGCAGCGCCAGCAGAATGGCCGCAATAGCGGTGGTGATGACAAGTTTCATGATCCCCTCCCAGAGATTGTGATTCAGTGTCCGTCCTGCATGCGCCAGCGCGACAGCCGGTTTTCCAGCACCCGCAGCCCTTCGGTCACAATAACCCCGATCAGGGCCAGCATCAGAACGATGACGAAATATTCCGCCATGCGAAAGGTGTTTCCATACAGCGCCAGCAATCCGCCAAGCCCGCGTACGGCGGTGTATAGCTCGGCCACGACCGTGTTTATCAGTCCGATGGTCGCCCCCAGCCGCAGCCCCACCACCAGAAACGGCAGCGCCCCCGGCAGGATGATGTGGCGGTAAATCCGCAGCGGAGCCGCCCCGGTGGATCGCGCCATTTCCACCAGATCCTCATCGGCATTCAGCACGCCGGCATAGGTGTTGATGATCACCGGCATCACCGCGCCAAGGAAAACCACAAAGGTTTTTGCCTCGAACCCCAGCCCGAGAATGACGATGATCAGCGGAATGAACGCCACGCGCGGGGTCGCAGCCAAAGCATAGACAAACACATCCACCGTGCGGCCAAGCAACCGAATGCTGCCCATCAACACCCCCAGCGGAATGCCCACCAGAATCGCCGCAGCGCAGCCCGAGACATAGACCGTCAGACTGTCCAGCACCGCCATCTGCAGCCGTCCTTCGGACCACATGCGCAGCGCAGCCAGACCCGTGGCGGCAGGGGATGGAATGATCCCGCGCGGCATGTTCAATGACGCCACCCACCATAGCGTCAGCAGCACCAGAATAAACCCGATCCGCAGCAGCGGTATCATCGCGCGCCCTTGCCGAAGCGCGGCACGCGGCCTCGGCCAACTGCCGGTCTGCGCCATTGGGTAACCTCCGCCGGGGCAAGATTGCCTGTTCCGGCTTGCCGCATTTTGCCGACTGCCGCAATCACCTTTTCGGCTTAGGCAGCAGGGTCAGCCGGGCGTCTCGCCGCGCAGCGAAGATGATTTCTCATCGCCTTCGGCGAAGCACCAAACGGCGGGCCTGCCTGCGCGGCGATCATGCTATGCCCGCGTCGACACGACCTTCTCGCGGATCCCCGATCAAACGAGATGACCTCGTGTTCCTGTTGCTGCACAGGGCGGCGGATGCAACTGCTGACCCTGAGGGTGCCGCTGAACGGCAGCGGTTTCTGGCAGAGCCGTCGCGCCGCATGCTGCGGCCTGCGGCGCCTGAAATCCCGGAACAGATCGTCAAGCTGGAGGATTGTTTCCAGCCGATCTGCCCCCCAGAGCTTCTTAATTCATTCTTAAGGTTGAGGCGCAGGCATCCGCAAATGGTAGCGCAAGCGGCAAAGCTCTGCCAATCTTGCCGCCAAGATGCGTTGATCGGGGAGCATAATCTTGGACGACCTGACCACACGAGGGCGCGGCATGGCTGCGGTGGCCCGGCTCGGCACACAGATCGCCTCGGGGCTTATCGGGCACGAGGTGCTGGTTGAACGGCTGCTGACCGCGCTGTTGACCGGGGGGCATGTGCTGATCGAAGGCCCGCCGGGGCTGGCGAAAACCCGCGCGGTGAAGCGGCTGGCCGAAGGGCTGGACGGGTCATTCGCCCGCATCCAGTGTACGCCCGACCTGATGCCGTCCGATCTGACCGGCACGCAAGTATTCCGCCGCCAGAGCGAAAGCTTTGATTTCGTGGCAGGCCCGCTGTTTCACGCGCTTGTGCTGGTGGACGAGATCAACCGCGCCCCGCCCAAGGTGCAATCGGCTTTGCTGGAGGCGATGGCCGAACAGCAGATCACGGCGGGCGGTGTGACGCGCAAGCTGCCCGACCCGTTCATGGTCGTGGCAACCCAGAACTCCATCGAACACGAAGGCACCTTTCCGTTGCCCGAGGCTCAGATGGACCGCTTCCTTCTGCATGTGGACCTTGCACTTCCGGGCGCAGAAGCGGAACGCGCGATCCTTGATCTGGTGGAAGGCGAGGCACGGATGGCACAGCCCGCTGCGCTGGAACGGCTGTCGCATGTCGATCTGCAGGATGCCAAGGCAGCTGCGGCACAGATCCACCTTGCCCCGGCGCTGAAGGATTTCATCGTGCGGTTGGTGATGGCCACACGGCAATCCGTCGGCACCCCACTGGAGGGGTTGGTGGAACATGCGGTCTCGCCACGCGGCACGCTGGCGCTGGCCGCCTCCTCTCGGGCGCGCGCGCTGCTGCATGGCCGCGACCATGCCCTGCCCGAAGATGTCGAGGCGCTGGCAACCGATACGCTTGCGCACCGTCTGGTGCCAAGCTGGCGCGCCGCTTCGGAAGGGGTGGATGCCCGGCAAATCGTGGCGCGCCTGCTCGGGCATGTCCGGCCCTACTGACATGCCCAATGCCGACCCCCTTTGTGATGTCGACGTGGCCGCGCTGCTGGCGCTTGGTCCGCGGGCCGGGCGGTTGCCGCATGTCGCCCCCGAGATGGCCCGCCGCCCCGGCGTAATCGCCACCCGCCCCCGTGGGCAGGGCCATGAAATCCGCGAGGTGCGCCCCTTCACCGACGGCGACGATCTGCGCCATCTGGATGCGGCAGCCACCGCCCGCACCGGCATTCTGCAAGTGCGCAGCTTCCACGAGGACCGCGACCGCACAGTGATGCTGATCGCCGATTTCCGTCGCCCGATGCTTTGGGGCACCCAGCGGTTCCGGTCTGTTGCTGCGGCCGAGGCCTTGGCGGTTGCCGGCTGGCAGGCGGTGACGGATGGCGGAACTGTGGGCGTAGCGGTGCTGACCGATGTGGGGATATTCTCGGAAAAACCTGCAAGCCGCAGTCAGGGCATGGCGCGGGCGGCGGGGTGTCTGGCGCGCGGGCATCTGGTCGCGCTGCAATCGGTACGGCCCTCGGTGCGGCCGCCTGTGCGCGATCTGGACGCTGACCTGATCCGCGCGGCACGGCTGGCCCCCCGTGGTGCGACGATTGTGCTGGCCTCGGCGTTGGATCAGCCCGGTCCGGGTTTCGAGGCGGCGCTTGGCGCAATCGTGCGGCATGGCGCGTTGCTACTGTTCCTGATGCAAGATCCGTTCGAGTTGACCCCTCCGCGTGGCAGTCTGCCTTACCGCACCGCCAGCGGCCTTGCGGCGCGCGGCGCCTTTGCCAGCCTGCCCGCGTTACGGGCCGCACTGGTCGCACGTCTGGTGCAAATCGGCGTCAGGGTCGAGCGTATCGCCACCGACCGCAGCGTGTTGGAGATGGCATGATCACGCTGGATGTCATTCGCGACCTGCATCCGCCGCGCCTGCCGGAAAGCTTCGCAGCACTTGGCTGGCCAGAAGTGCTGGCCGCCGTCGGGCTTGGCCTGCTGCTGGCCCTTGGCATCCATGTCGTGATCCGCCCGGCGCTGATCCGCCGCCCGCGCCCGGCGCTGGAGCCCCAGCTTGCGCGGCTGCGCAGCCTGCCGCCGCAGGAACGGCTGCTGGCGCAGGCCCGGCTGCTCACCCAGCTTGGCGGAACGGTTCCGACCGGCCTGCGCCCCTTGCTTTACAGCGCAGGTCCCCCACCAGATGTCGTGCTTGAACCGCTGATCCGCGATGCTTTTCGTCAGGCTGACCCGGCGCAGAAAGCCTGCGTCGATGTTTGATTTCGCAACCCCATTAGCGTTTCTGCTGCTGCCTATACCGTTGCTTGCGCGCTTGCTGTTGCCGCCGCAATCCTCTGATGTCGGGGCGATCTACCTGCCCGCCAGTCTGGCCGATACCGCTGCCCCGAGTGAACTCACCTCCGGCGCGCGCAGGGTGCAAGCCGGGCTGATCGTGTTGCTCTGGCTCGCCCTGATCACCGCCCTCGCCGGGCCGCAGCGCCTCGTGCCAACCCGCGATCTGACCGCGTCGGGGCGTGACATCATCCTGACGCTGGATATGTCGGGCAGCATGTTGACCGAGGATTTCAATCTGGATGGCAAAAGCATCTCACGTCTTGCTGCCGTCAAACAGGTGGCGGCGCGGTTCGTGGCGGAGCGACAGGGCGACCGGATCGGGCTGGTGCTGTTTGCCGACCGGGCCTATGTCGCGGCCCCGCCGACCTATGAGGTCTCCACCGTCAGCCGCGCGATTGCCGAGGCGTCGATCGGCATCACCGGACGATCAACGTCGATTGCCGATGGTCTGGGGCTGGCGCTGAAACGCATCGTCGCGTCAGATGCGGAAACCCGGGTGATCGTGCTGTTGTCGGACGGGCGCGATACCAGCAACCGGTTGGATGCGCGGCAGGTGGCTGCGCTGGCGGCAAGCCATGGCGTGCGGGTCCACACCATTGCCCTTGGCCCCGATGATCTGGAAACCCGACCCGGCGCGCGCGATGCGGTGGATACCGCCACCCTGCGCGCGATTGCCGAAGGTGCTGGCGGCACCAGCTACCGTGTGCATGGCATGGACGATCTGGTGGCGATGGCAGCCGATCTGGACCGGCTGGAGCCGAATCCCTCGGCCCGCGCGCCGGTGATCCTGCCGCAGCCGGTCTGGGTCTGGCCTGCCCTGTTGGCGCTGATCGCCGCGCTGTGCATCGGCGTCAACCGGAGGGCCGAGGCATGACGCTGATCCTGCTGCGCCCGTGGTGGTTGCTGGCCTTGCTGCCCGTTGCGGGACTGGCGCTGTGGGTCTGGCGGCGTCCAGCAATGGGAGGCTGGCAGGCGATCATCGCCGCCCCCCTGCTGGCGCGGATGCGGGACATGGGCTTTGTTGCGCCCGGCTTGCGGCATGGCGTGGGTCTGCTGCCGTTTCTGGTCGCGGCGGTGGTGGTGGTGGCGCTGTCAGGCCCGGCGCGATGGCGCGAGGCGGGCGGCGGGTTCGAGCAGATTGATCCGCTGATCCTGATGCTGGACCTGTCGGCTTCGGTCACTCAGACCACCCGCTTGGCCGATGCCCAAGCCGCCGCAGCGCTGGTGTTGCAGCAGGCCGGTGGCCGACCCGTGGGGCTGATGGTTTATGCCGCCGATGCCTATGTCGCCAGCGCGCCGACCGCCGATGCGGCCAGCTTGCAAAGCCTGATCGCGGTGCTGGACCAACGCACGATGCCCGTGGGGGGCAGCCGCCCCGACATTGCCATTGGCGCCGCGCGGGATCTGTTCACGCAGGGCGGCACCCGGTTTGCGGTTCCCGGGCCGTCTGATGCAGCGGGGCCAAACGACGTCGCTCCGGGCATTGCCGGGGCCGATTTGATCCTGATTTCCGATGGCGGCGGCGTATCCCCCCGCGCGATGCAAGAAGCGGAACGCTTGCGCAATGAAGGTGCGCGGCTGTGGGCTTTGGGCCTCACCGGCGCAGGGATTCTCACCACAGGTGAGGGCAACCCAGCCCCGCCCGCCGATCCCGACGCGCTGATGCGCCTGACCGCCATTGGCGGTGGCAGTTATGCACCCGCGCGCACGCCACGCCCCTTGCTGGACCAGATTGCCAGCGCCCGCACCGAACGCTTTACGCAAAGCCGCTATGCTGCGTTGATGTTTGACGATCTCGGGCGGTGGCTTTTGCTGCTGACGCTGCTGCCCGCGGTGCTGCTGTTTCGCCGCGGCATGGCGGGAGGGGCGGGATGATGCGCAGCTGGCTCATTCTGGCTGTCGCAGGGACGGCGCTTGCGGCGGCGGGGCCATCTGCGCTCGGCAAGCTGGCGCTGGAAGCTGGCTTGCCGGGACTGGCGGCCTGGCTGATCACCGATCCCGGCGTGCAGGGCGTGGCACTTTATCGGGTCGGCAAATATCCGCAGGCCGATGCGGCTTTCGCGGCATCAGGTCGCGATTCGACCTATAACCGCGGGCTGTCCTTGGCGGCGACCGGCAACTACGCCCTGTCGCGCGCCTATTTCGATGCTGTGCTGTTCGCCAATCCAGCGGATTCGCAGGCGCGCGACAACCGCAATGTGGTGGCCGCTCTGGTGCCGCCGGTGATCGGCCAAGGCAATGAAAGCGGGCGCATTGCCACGCTGGTTGTGCCGCCGACGAATGGCCCGGTGGTCTCGAGCTTCGCCACAGAGTCGCGCCCCTTGGGCGATGGTCGCAGGGTCGCCGATGATGCGTGGCTGGCAACGCTGCCCGACGACCCCGGCGAGTTCTTGCGCCTCAGGCTGGCCGATGAACATGAACGCCGCCTGTCGCTTGGCCTGACCCCACCCGAGGAGGGCGACCCATGGTAAGCTTACGCGCTGTCTTGCTGTGCCTGCTGGCCACGGCGGCAACCGCCGAAACGCCCGGCAAAACCTTGGAGATCATCGCCACCCCCCGCGCCAAAAGCATCATTGAAGGCGAGATGATCCCCGTCACCATCCGCGGCACCTATGACACCAAGGTGGCGCTGGAGAAGATGACGATCCTGCCATCGGACCGTTTCGACTGGGTGCAATTGACCAAGGACGACTGGCACAATGAACGGGTGAACGGTGTCAGCTTCCTCGTGGTGGAACGCAAGCTGGCGGTCTTCGCGCGGCAAACCGGGGTCGCGCGCTTTGGCCCGGTAGAGCATGACCTGACGGTGATCAATGCCGCCAGCCAGCGCGAGCCGGTTCTGGTCCACGCCCCACCCTTAGAGCTTTCCATCGCGCCGATGCCCGAGGACGCGCCGTTTCACCGCCCGCACGGCTGGCGCTTTGCGGCGTCCAACCTGACGGTGACGGATGTGTTAAGCACCGATCCAGCCAAGCTGCGCGACGGCGAAACCGTCACCCGCCGCGTGACCTTGCGGGCGGAAGGGGCGCTGCCCGAAATGCTGCCGCCGCGCCCGGTTGTGTCGGAACCCTGGCTGATCACCTTTGCCGCCCCGGTGGAACGCAAGCTGGAACTGACGCCGGATGGCCCGGTTGCCAGCGTGATCTGGACATGGCAGTTCCGGCCCGAGACCGGCGAGCCCGGCGTGCTTGCCCCCATCGCCATTCCGTATTTCAATACGGTGAGCCGTCGGGTGGAAGCGGTGGAAATCCCAGCACTCCCCATCGCCTATGCCAGTGGCGCCGCAGCACAGATGGCGCAAGGGGATATTCGCGGCGGGACTGTCTTGGCCGCCGTCAGCACGCTCTTGGCGGGGATGGTGGCGGGGCTTGCCCTGCTCGGGGTAGCGGGTGTGCAGCGCGACGGCGCGTTGCGCAGGTTGTGGCAGCATTACTCGCCACTGCCGGGCTGGCATCTGCGGCAAGCAGCACGGAGCGGCGATCTGCTGCGTCTGCGCGCCGCCGCCGCTATGCTGCCGCTCCGCGACGGCTTGGCAGACGGGAAGGCTGACGCATTACAAGCCCTGGACCGGGCAATATATGCCCGCCCCGGCGGTGCCGTGTTTGATGCCAAAGGCTTTGCGCGCGCCATGCTGCGCCCCAAGTCGCGCGGGGTCAGAAGCAAATAATCTCGGCCTCGGCCTGCGCACGGCGCAGATCGGCCACGGCGGCGCTAACCATCGCGCCGCCGCGAAACAGAGTAGAGCGCTCGCCAGTGGACAAGCGCATCCGCAGCACGGTTTCGGCCGAGACATAATCGTCATAGGTCAGGATGGACGCGATGGTGTCGATGGAACAGGAACATCGGTTCAGAACATCGCTGCTTTGCCCGTTCACCGCCATACAGGCGAACACGTAGTCCGCGCGCACAGAGGTCGGGTAATCATTGGCCGCCACGCCAACGGGGGCCTCTTGCGCAAGACCCGCACTCGCGAGGCACAGCCCTACTGCGGTGATCATCCCGGTTTTCCGCATCACTTCCCCTCCGACATCAGGATCAGGCTTTCGTGGTATGTGGCGTCAACCGCCTCGGCGTCGGCAGACAGCGCAAGGATGCGGCCCGGCTGATCCGGGGCCACCACAAAGCGCAGTGTCAGTGCGGCAAATGCGCCCATCCGGTGGCGCATCTTGTCGTCGGCAAAGGGGTGCAAGATGATTTCATGCGCCATCACCGTCGTATCGCCCGTCGCCACCACTGCGATAGGCCCCAGTTCGGGCTTGGCCAAAGCCTCCCGCAGACGGTTGCGGATATAGAACGGGCTGCCGCCGGTGATCTTGGTCATGTTCTGGGCGGTGGATTCAAGGAAATAGATCAGTATCGGGTTGGCCGAAGTGATCGCAAAATCGCTGATGGGTTGCGTCGTGTCGCCGGACACAAGCTCCAGCACCAGCCGGGCATCCGGCGATTTGCGCAGGGTGAACACATCATCCAGCGCGACAGCGGGGGTCAGCGGACGCGCATCGGTTTTCGGCAGTTCCGGCATCCGCACCGCATGAGCATAGCGCAAAGGTTCTACGCCCAGTGTGCCTTGCAGGGTCGCCGGGGCAAACACGGCATCGGAAAAGCCGCCAGCCGCAAGCGGTTGTGCCAGAAGCATCAATGACAAAATCAGGCGTATCATGCGTTATCCTCGCGTGTCAGGGTGAAGCCCCGGCCCCGCAGGGTGCGCAGGGCAAGGCCATAACAGGCCAGAGGGTGCAGCTTGCGGCGCAGGTAGCCGACATAGACGTCGACGACGTTCTCGGTCGATCCGCCATGCGGTGCCCAAAGCGCGTCAAAAATCTCGCCACGGGTCAGCACCTGCCCGGCCCGACCCATCAGATAGACCAGCAAGTCGCCCTCGCGTTCGGTCAGCAAAATCCGCCGCTCGCCGCAGACGATCCGCGACACGGGGTCATAGCGCAGCTTGCCAAGGGCAAGGTTTTCGACGCGCGGGGCCGCCCGCATCAACTGCACCCGCAGGCGGGAAATCAGCTCATTCAACTGGAAGGGTTTGACCACATAATCCTGCGCCCCGGCGTTCAGGCCTTCGGCCCGGTCCTCAGCCCGCGACAGCGCCGAAAGCACGATGGCGGGCAGACCGTGACCGCGCAGCCGCATTTCGCCCAACAGGGCAGACCCGCTTTCCTCGCCCAGCATCATATCCACAATCGCCGCATCAAAGGGTTCGGCTTGCAAGCGGGACAGCGCGTCTTCGGTGGTCTGTTCCCAGACCGATGCATAGCCCTCGGCGGCAAACCCCCGCTGCAGAACTGAGGCGATATCGGCATCATCTTCGACGATCAATATCCGGATCATGCGCTTGCTGTTTCCTTTATATCAAGTGGGTTAAATAGGTTGACGGCAAGCGGCAGAGTGATGCGCAGCCCCAGTCCCCGCCCGTCGCGCACCGGGCCATAGAGGTCGATGCTGCCGCCCTGCGCCTTGATGACCCAACGTGCCAGCGCAAGCCCCACGCCAAAGCCCTGCGTGCGGGCATCGCCCCGGCTGAAACGGTCAAGCGCGCTTGCCATGCGGTCGGGCGCAATCCCCGGCCCGGTATCGGTCAGATCCAGCACCACGCTATCCTCGCTTGCGCGACACACCAGCGCCAGCACCGCCCCCTTGCCGGCATATTTCGCGGCATTGTCGAACAGACCCGCGAAGACCTGCCGCAGCCAATCGGCGTCGCCCAGAACGGTAAGCTGCGGGATGTCGATCTGGCAGGCGACCCCGGCCCGCTTCAGGATCGGCAGCAAATCGGCCTCGGCAGCCCGGATCACCTCGCCCAGATCGACCACTTCGCGTTGCAGATCAAGCTGACCGCTTTCGGACCGCGCGATGCGCAGCAGATCCTCGATCCGGCGATACAGCCGCAGGGCACGGCTTTGGATGGTGGTAAAGGTGCCGCGATGGGCGGGGTCGGCATCCCGCAGGCCAAGTTCGGCCTCGCCCAGAATAACCGTCAGCGGCGTGCGCAATTCGTGGCTGACATCGGCAAAGAACCGGCGGCGCTCGGCGTCGGCCTGCGACAACCGGGCGTTGGCATGGCTCAGGGCTGCCGTGCGCTCGGCGACAATGGCTTCCAGTTGCGCATAGTCCTGCGTCAAGCGGCGTTGTCGCCGATCCAGTCGCGCGGTGCGCTGTCGGATGCGGGCAAACGCCAGCGACAATTCGTCATGCGCCCCGGCCACGTCCCCCCGCCCTGCCCCCTGCAGCCGCGCGATCAGCGGGCGCACCAGCAGTGCATAGAGCGCCGCGAGGATCAGCGGCGTCGCCACCACAACGGCAATCGCCAGCCCGTTCAGCGTCTGGCGCAACTGATCCATGCTCGCCATCGCGGCTTCGCGGCGGCGGGCGTCGTGCTGGATTTGTCCGGCGATCAGCGCAGGCACCTGTGCGCCATAGTAATTCACCGCCGCCTCGCCTGCGGGCGAATTCAGCGGCGTGCGGTTCAGACTGTCTTCCAGTTGCAAGAACTGCCCCCGGATCCGCGCCAGCGTCAGCACCTGGCGGTCGCGCTGGCTGGCTGCCGCCGGATCAGCTGCGGCCTGCAGGTCTTCATTCACCAGTGCCTCCAACAGCGCAAATGTCGCCATCACCGCAAAGCTGCTTTCAGACGGGCTGGCTCCGTGGCCCCCAGTGGTGCCCCCAGTCTTGCCCACCGTCGTGCCGCCCGCAGCGCGCGGCGTAGTGCCAGCCGCCAACTGCCCCAGCAACCATTCATTCATCCGGGCCGACAGGCTAGAAAACGACTCGATCCGTTGCTGAGCCGCCATCGCCTCGGTTGCCAGATGCCGCGTTTTGGCCAGCCCGAACTCGGCAATGCCCGCCGCAAGAATCGCCAGCACAGCCAGCACCGACGCTCCCATACCAAGGCGCAGCCGGAGGTTGGGCCGAAACCGTATCATGCATTGCTCCGGATCAGCAGCAGCATCAGGTTGCGCAATTCCACCTCGGCCACCGGTTTTTCCAGGACAGCGGCGCCCAGATGTTCCGATGCTACGCCAATTGCGTCTGCGCTTTCACCGCTGACGATCAGGGCCGGCACATGCTGCCGCAGGGTGGCGCGTACCGCTGCGATCACCTGCAAACCGGTATCCTGCCCGTCCAGTCGGTAATCCGTCAGCATCACGTCGGGCTGCCAGTGCCTGTCGGCCAGCAGGGCCACCGCAGCTTGCGTGCCGTCGGTATCCACAACATCCATGCCCCAGCTTTTCAGCAAAAACACAAACGCCTGTCGCATCGCAGGGTCATTTTCCACCACCAGCGCCCGCCGCCCGGCAAAGGCTGCCAGAATTTCCTGCACATCGCCGGTGTCGGTGGTTTTGTGTTCCGACAGTTGGCAGACACCCCTAATCAGCGGCAGCCGCACCCGGAACGTTGAGCCGACGCCAACTTCGCTACGCACCTCTAGCGGGTGTTTCAGTTGGAGGCAGGCGCGCTGCACGATCGAAAGACCAAGTCCGGTGCCCGCCACATCCGAGCGCGACAGCCGTTCAAACTCGTTGAAAATCCGCTCCTGATCCTCGGGGGCGATGCCAATGCCGGTGTCATGCACCTCCAGCCAGACGGTCTCGCCATCCTGCCGCGCGCCAACCAGAACGCGTCCGGTTTTGGTATATTTCAGCGCGTTGGAAATCAGGTTCTGCACGATGCGCCGCAGATACACCGGGTCGCTAAGCACCATTTTCGACGATGGCACAAAGCGCAGACACCGCCCCGCCGAATGCGCCTGCATGTCGATGGCAAGCCGCTGGAACAACCGCCCCAGCGACACTGGGCTGGGGGTGATTTGCAACTTCTGCGAATCCAGCCGCGCAATTTCCAAAAGCACATGGATCAGCTCTTCGGCGCTGTCGAAATTCGCGCCGATCCGGTCCACCAGATCACGGTGCTGCGGGTCTGCGGTCAATTCGCCCAGATGCGACAGAAACAGCTTGGCCGCGCTTAGCGGTTGCAGCAAGTCGTGACTGGCGGCGCGGAGAAAGCGGGATTTCGCACGGTTCGCCTCATCTGCGGCTTCACGAGCAGAGGCAAGCTCTAGGTTGATCGCGCCCAGATCGGTCAGCGCGCGTTCCAGATCACGGTTACGGGCCAGCACCTCTTTTTCCAGTACGGCTGCAGTCTTGGCAAGCGAATGGGTGGAACTGCGGGCCGCATCCAGTTGATCAATCCGCCGGATCAGCGCGGCATTGATCTGCTGCAGCTTGTCAACCCGGGTCTGCATTGCGGCTATGGTTGGCGCGGTGCCGGGATCGGTGGCATTCATGGCTCGGGGATCCCTATGCCAGGTGCGCGGTCATCAAGGAAGGCCAGACCCACGAAGGTCTGGTTGACATGAATGCCACCATGCTGTTCGCCATATGTGTTGAAGCCCGCAATGTTGTAGCGCTGGTAAATCCGCGCGACGGTGTCGTGCAGCCCCGCCTGTTCCAGCGCGATCCGGCGCAGGATGCAATCGAAGCCAAGAATAAGCGCCGCCTCATTGGTCAGGCGGCTGAGCCGGTCTTCCAGCCCATTGGTCAAATCTTCTGCCCGGCCCAGTGTCATCACCTCCCCGGGTTCCACCGATGACATCAGCCGCAACCCGCCATTGGGGGCAACCTCGCTGATCGCGCGCACAAACTGTCGGCCACCGATCTGCACCAGCAGGGGGTTTTCGGCGAAGGCCGTGGGGCCAAGCTCGGCCTCCGTCGCACCGATCAGCCGGGCATATTCATCCGCCGCAGGTTCAGCGTTGATCTCCAGGATCAAGCGTTCACTGGGGCGAGCGTCGGTGACCACAAGGCGCGCGGCAGTCGGGCTGATATGGTCAAAAATCACCTCCTCAATGCGGAAATCGGTCGCCATCAGGCAGCAGATCGCGCTTTCGGCATGCGATTCTCCGTTCAACACCAGATGCGTGCGCCCAAAGCGCAGCCCGTCCCCCGCCGACCCACCCAGCACCAGAAGGCCCGGCAGCGTCGCATCAATCATCGCGCTGACCAGTTCTTCGCGCTGGCTGAGCCCGTCAATCAGCAGGATACCAAACCGCGACCATCCGGGTTCCTCGCCCAGTTCTTCCGATGCCGCCCGCAGCGCAATCATCCAATCCAATGCCACGGAATCGCGCAAGCGGCGCAACCAGATCGGTTTGGCGCGGAAATGCTGCCATGGCATGGCGATGGCGACCACGCTGTCGCTGCGATAATAGCTAAAGGCAAATTCACCTGCGGAAGAGCAGCCGACGACCTGACATTCTGCGCCGAACGCCTCGGACAGCGCGCGCGACAGCGGCACCAGCGCCTCACCATCCGACGCGAACAGCAGAATCACCGAAGGCGCCATGCCCGCGAACGCTGTCACGATATCAGCAGCCATCTGTGCCGTCTGCCCGCGCGTGTTGATGACACGGGGGTGCAGTGCCGCAGTCGCGGATGGGATTGGCATAGCGGGCCCCCTCAAACTGCCGGATTTCAGCGCACGAACATACGCGCCCGACTGGCAAGCAGGGCCACTTGGGTCCGGTTGCTGGCATTCACCTTCGACATGATGGCTGCAATATGAGTCTTCACGGTCGCCTCGGCAATCGAAAGCTCATAAGAAATCAGCTTGTTGGGCCGACCTTGGCAGATCAGCCGCAGGATATTCAACTGCTGGGGCGTCAGCGAGCCGAAGTCGCGCGCAAGAATGGCCACTTCGGAGGCGTTGCCGATCTCATCGGGGTCGTAGGAGTCGGGTGTCACCACCTCGCCCGCCCACATCCGTTCGAACGCGTCGATCATCCGGCTGCGGGCAAGGCTTTTCAGAATATAGCCCTGCACGCCCGATGCCAGCAACGCCGCCACCATTCCGGGCTCGGAATCAGACGAAATCACAGTCAACGGCGCGTCGCCGATCATGTTGCGCAGGCTCATCACGCCTTCCGCTCCCGACACATCGGGCAGGTTCAGGTCAAGCACCACCGCATCCGGCGCGCCGCTGGTGCGGATACTGACCTGTGCCGCCGCTACGCTGGCGGCCATACGCACTCGGCGCAAACCGAAGGCGTGACTTAGGGTCACCGACAACGCCTCGCACATCAGTGGGTGGTCATCGACGATAAGAATGTCGTGGACAGTACGCACGCCCACACGACGCGTCACGTCGCTGCCGAAATTGGATTTCGGATTCTGCTGCATGGTAATCCTCCCGTGCTGGTTGAGCCTCCACTCTCAGCCTGCTCTTGAAGGTTAGTTGCATATGTTGGACTTGAGAACTGTTTTCTTCCCGGCAGGCGCAAAGACGCGCACTTAATAAGACCAAAGTATCAGAGACTTGCCTATCCCCTTGACACCAACCGGCCGTCTGCTGTCACGGCAGGTGATTCATCACTGCCCGTCCAAGCGCAAAAGCCCGCTGCTCCAGGATCACCGGGGTTTCGCAGACATAGGTCAGCGATTGCTGCCGATCCACAAAGATACGCGTGGACCAGTCGATGTCACGCTCCGCCGCGTCTATCGCATCGAAGTCGGGGGCAGCGGCGGCACTCAGGCGGGCAAATTCGTGCCGCTTTTCCTTGATGGTGGCATCCAGACTGGCTTGCTTGTGGGCATAGCGCGCGATGCCAGCCACAACCCGGTCGCGCGATTTGTTGATGTGGTCAAACGCGGCAAGGTAAAGCGCCGTCAACCCGGCCACATCGCTGGTTTTGGCATAGTCCGTGATCAGAATTTCCGCTTGCTCAAGCGAAGTGCGGCGCAGCGCGAGGATGCGGGCAACCTCTTGCACCTGCGGGGTTTTCGACAATGCGGTGATGGCATCATCCGGCTGCGGTCCCGCCCAGACCTGCCCCAGCGACAGATGCGGCACCAGGGGTTGGTTGCAGGGCCAATCAGGATCCGCCGCATGGGCCGCCCCGGTCAGTGCCAGCAGTGCCAGCGCCGCCTTGATACTGTGAACGATCATCGACATCCCCCCAAAGTGTCAGCCCTTGCGATTGCGCCACAATCCCTTGGCCGGATCATACATGAAAATCGTCGCCCCGAAAAACACCACGGTGCAACCTGCGACCACCAGAAACGAGGTCAGATCAAATCGGCCATACAGCGCAAAGCGGATCAGTTCGACCGCGTGGCTGAACGGATTGAAGCGGCAGATATCATATAAAAGCAGACTCGATTCCCGCATCCGCCACAGCGGGTAAAGCGCTGATGAGGCAAAGAACATCGGGAAGATCACGAAGTTCATCACACCCGCGAAGTTTTCCAACTGTTTGATGGTCGAAGAGATCAGCAGCCCCAGCGCGCCCAGCATCACCCCCGACAGTACCAGAGCAGGCAGGATTGTTACATACCCCAGCAACGGTGGCTCGATCCCCCAAAACCACGCGATCAGCAGGAAGGCGTAAACCTGCAGGACCGATACCAACACGCCGGAAATCAGCTTGGACCCAAGCAGGAACCAGCGCGGATAGGGGCTGACCAGCAATGTCCGCATCGCCCCGGTTTCGCGGTCATAGACCATCGACAGCGACGATTGCATGCCATTGAACAGCTGGATCATCGCACAGAGGCCGGGGGTGACGTAGACCTCATAGAGCACATAGGTTTCATAGGGCGGCGTGATCGACAGGCCAAGCACAGACCGGAAACCTGCCGCGAAGATGAACAGCCAGACCAGCGGCCGGACCAGTGCCGCGACAAAACGTTCGCGCTGATGGGTAAAGCGCAGCACCTCGCGGCTGACGATGCCTGCGAATGCGATGCCTGCACCCGGTCTCATGCTGCGGCCTTCGCGTCGGTCATGGCGAGGAACGCATCCGAAAAGCTGCCAGATCCGGCCAAATCTTGTGCGCGTCCCTGCGCCAGAACGGCGCCCCGATGCAGCACAACCACCGCATCATCCGGCGCTATTTCGTCAAAGGCATGCGTGGCCCAAAGGGTAGATACGCCCTGCCCGGCAATCAGCCGCCGCACGACGGCCAACACCTCTTGTCGCGATCGCACATCAAGCCCCGCCGCCGCTTCGTCCAGCAGCAACAGGTCGGGGCGGTGGATCAGCGAGCGCGCAATTTCCGCCCGCCGTTGCTGGCCGCCCGACAGCGCCGCCGCCCGCACCGCGATGCGATCCGACAGGCCGACCAGATCAAGCACTTCATCAATCCGCTGAAGTGCTGCGCGCCGGGCAATGCCGTGCAGCGCCGCGTGATACAGCAGGTTCTGTTTCAGCGTCAGGTCCAGATCCAGCGCGCGGCTTTGAAACACCACACCAAGACGCGACAACGCCTCGCCGGGTTGGCGGCGGGCGTCGAAACCGCCGACTTCAATGCTGCCACTGGTGCTGTCATAAAGCCGGGTGATCAGCGAAAACAGCGTGGTTTTTCCCGCGCCATTGATACCCACCAAAGCGGTGAAAGCCCCCCGCGGCACGGCGAACGACACATCCTTCAATGCCTGAACCGCGCCGAAACTGTGGCTGATGCCGCGTACCGCCAATGCGGGGTGGTCCGGCGCAGAGGTCATGCTTACTCCTTCCGCTGTTCCAGCACGGCAAAGGCGGCGTCGAGTTTGATGTCATACTGGCCATCGGCACAGATCACGTCATCCAGATCGAATCCGCCCGCATCTTCAACCTCGATATTATCGGGATCAATCTCGCATGTCATTGAGGCTAAAAGCGTATTGATCTGGGTGATTTGATCGGCTGTAGCTGCGGTTTCGGCCGAAGCGGGGACGGCGATCAGGGCCAGGGCGGCGGCAAGAACGTATTTCATGGATCAGCTCCTTGTCAGCGGATGTTGAAGACGGCGCTTTGGCTGTCACTGGATGTGCCGGGGATGCTCAGCTTGTAGCTGCCCGGCGTGATCGCGATGAAGGATATCTCGGCGGTGCCTGCGGCGTCGAATTCCAGCGAATGCACCCCTGTCGGGCGGATTTCGATGTTGTTGATGACGATCTCGTTGATCCAGACCGCACGGAAGAAATCGCCGCCGGACAACGCCAGTTCCGCCGAGCCATCGGCGACGATGCTCATCTTGTAATAGCCGCCCGACTTCAACTCATAGGGCACCGCCGCCACCGGCTTGCCTGCCCCCAGCGTCAGCGGCTCCAGCGTTTCCCGGTTGGAGTTGGCCAACAGCCCGGCAAAGCCCAGATCATGCGCCAGCACAGGTGCGGCCAGCCCTGCAACGATTGCGGCGGCCCCTAGCATCTTCATCGCGTATCCTATCGTTTTCATGGGCTTACGGCACCGAAGGCGTGACAACCACACCCCAAGGCTGTTCGCCGACCTGCACCGATTTGATCACCGTGTTGGCATCAACGTCGATCACCGAAATATCGTTGGAATTGCCGTTGGTGGTATAAAGGAACTTGCCATCGGGCGAAAAGCCAAGCTGCCAGACACGCTGCCCGACCAGCAGGTAATCCTCAACCTGATAGGTTTCACCATTCACCACGGCCACCCGGTTTGACGGGCCAAGCGCCACGAAAATCCGGCTGTCGTCTGCCGTCAGTCGCACGCCCACGGGTTGCAGCGCCTCGGGCAGCACGCCGGGCACATCGAAGGTGATCTTGTGGATGATTTCATTCTTCGCGGTGTCGATCACCGACACGGTGCCACCGATTTCCGCGCTGACGAACAGCTTGCTGCCGTCCCTGTTGTATTGCGCAAAGCGCGGGCGCGAATCCACCAGCACGTTGGCGACAATCGCAAATGTCTTGGTATCAATCATATGGACCATGTTCGTCGTCTCGGAGGTATTGACCACGATCAACCCGTTCGGATGCACCCCCATGCCTTCGGGCTCCACCCCCACCGGCACTTCGGCCACCACCTGCCTTGTGTTCACATCGACCACGGTGACGATGTTGTCATCCTCATTGGCGATATACAAAGGGTTGCCGGACGGGTGCAGCACGAACAGTTCAGGGTCCGGACCGGAGGGCAGGGACGGCAGTTCCTCATAGGTCGTGGTATCATAGACCAGTACCAGATTGTCATCCGACGCGCAGACATACAGCAGCTTGCCATCCGGTGACGCGGTGATGCCACGAGGCCGCTGCATGCCTTCAATGGTGTGAATCACCTCCAGCGTGGCAGCGTCCAGAACGGAAACAGAGTTGCCCTTTTCGTTGCTGACGAAGATCTTGTCGGCGAAGGCTGGCGAGCCGAAAAGGGCGAGGGATGCGAGTAAGTGGCAAAGCCGTGTCACGTCATTCTCCTTGTGTCATGGCCGTGCAGCCGCTTTCGGGCCGATCGGTTCCCAATGTGTCAAGCTGCGACACCTGATGCAGAAACTCGGCCTGCGGCGAGACGGATGTGGTCACCGGCCCAGCCGTCAGCAGGATCGGCTGGCGCAACTGGCCGTCCCACGGGCGGAACGACAGCGCTTGGCCCTTGAAGGCGGCAAGCTGGAATTCCGGCCCCCGGATGTAAGTGACCAGCGTTGCGAAATCGTCGGAATTGGTGCGGGTTGCTGCCTCGCCAATGCTGCGCAGCGCCATCCAGACTTGGTAATCTTCATCCCAAGCGCCGCGCCGCGCCAGCTTTTCAAACCGGGTCTGCCATTGCGTAGCGCCCCAGGCCTCATGCGCCGGATGCCACGATTTGGGCGTCAAACCGCCCGAGCCTGCGACGGGGCGCGCGTCCCATGTGTGATAGGGCAGATAGTCGGCGAAGACCCCGGCATCGTCGGCGGCAATCACCACGTCATGTTCCGCCGCGCGCTGGGTGAACACCGGGATTTGCGCCTGCACCTGCGCCTGACCGCTGTCGGTGCTGCGCGCGCCGCCGGTATCTTCAAACACCCGGGTTTCCACGATCTTGGCGCCAAACTTTGTCGCCGCGTGGCGATAGGCATCGGCAAGCGCAGTATCTTCGGGATGGCTGCCCTCAATCAGGAACCAGTTGCTCCACCGCTTCCAAACCAGAAACTGCGCCACGGCATCGGCTTTCATCGCGTCACTGGGGGCGACATGCAGCAGGTTCGCCCGGCAATCGGCGTTGCGCAAACTGTCGGCCGATGCGCTCGCGTTGAAGATCAGCGCCGTATCGCCCGCCATATCGGCCAGCCGCAGCGTGGTCGCGGCATCGGCGAGTGTGATGATGAAGGGGATACCACCGTCCAGCAGTTTGTGCATCTCGGCATCAGCCGTTTCGGGCGTGGCCAGCACGTCAACGGTGGTGAACGTCTGCCCCATGAACTGCCCGGTTGTGGCGTTGTCGGCGTTGCCAAGCACCCCACCGGCAAAACCCAGATCGTCTGGCCGCAGGTCCAGCCGCGAGATCGGCATCGGCCCCGGCGTATCCACGCGCAGCACCGCCGCGCGCAGCGTGATATCTGCCGCAGCCGCAGAAGCACACAACGCAAAGCTTGCGCAGACGCCTATCCATGCAATCGGTGTCATAATGTCCTCCCGCAGCCATTCAGGCACGCCAAGCCCTCCCGGCAAAACGATATTTTCTAATAAGAACTAAATAATCCAATGTTTCCATAGGCTCTCATACTTTCGGTGGATTGTGCGGCCCGGTATTGGATTTATCGTCAAGGCCCTAGGGGTGCGCCTCGGTATGGGAGAAATTGCAATGCGGAAACTTCTGATGGCGCTGACAGCCAGTCTGGCACTTTTGGCTGGCGTGGCCGAGGCTCATGGGCCATCACGACAAAAGACCACGCAAGAGGTCACGCTGAACGCCACCCCGGATGCGGTTTGGGCCGTGATCGGCAACTACAATGATCTGAGCTGGTATCCCGGTGTGGCGGAGGTAGATGCGCCCGCTGGCAACACCAAGGACGGCACGCGGACAGTGACCCTCGACAACGGCACCGTGCTGACCGAAGAGTTGACGAAATACGACGCCACCAAACGCATCATGGCGTTCCGCCGCACGGCGGATGATGTGGTGCTGCTGCCTGCCACCAACTTTTCCACCGTGATGACGGTGAAGGATGTCGACGGCAAGGCGCTGGTTGAATTTCGCGGCGCGTATTATCGCGGTTTCCCCAACAACAACCCTCCGCCAGATCTGAGCGACGAGGCGGCAACGGCAGCGGTGAATGCGTTCTATCAGGTCGGAATCGCCGCACTGACCGAAAAATTCGGCGCGGCAAAATAGGTGACGCAGCATCGCTTCCTGCAGGCCATGCTTTGCGGGGCGGCCTGTGTGATTTTCGCCGCCCTGCCCCTGCAAGCGCGCGAGATCGCAGTCATAACCTCGCAGAATGCGGGGGCTGTGACCTTCGTTGACCCGGCGGATGGGACGGTTCTGCTGACACAACCACTCGCTGGCAAACCGGCGGCGGTGGCGATGGATCGCCGTGGCCGCGCCTATGTCGTGGCGGTGGAAACCGCGCTGCTGCACGTACTGGGGCCGGATGGTGCCACGATCCGCCAGATCGCCCTGCCCGGCGCGCCCTTTGGCGTGGCGGTCCATCCGGTCAGCGGGCTGGTCTATGTCTCGGACTGGGAAGGCACGCAGATCCACGAGGTAGACGTCGACGCAGGCACCGTTTTGCGCAGCTTTCAGACCGGGCCTGCGCCGTCGGGCATTGCGGTCAGCGCGGACGGTCGCCTGATCGTGACCGCCGACCGCGATGCCAACCAGATCAGCCTGATTGATGCCGCAAGCGGTGTCGCGCAGACCGTGCCTGTCGGTGAACATCCGTTCGGCGTGACCTTGCACAGCGGGCGGGCGTTCGTGGCCAATGTGCTGGGCGACAGCGTGTCGGTGGTGGATCTGGCAAGCCGCATGGTTATTGCCACGATTGCTGTCGGCGAGCGCCCCTATGCCGTGGCCTTTGCGGGCGGGCGGGGCTTCGTGACCAACCAATATGCGGAAAGCGTGACGGTGTTTGATGCGGCAAGCTTTGCGGTTCTGGCTACGGTGAGTGTCGGCGAATATCCCGAAGGCATTGCCGCCACCGCAGATGAAACCCGCGTGCTGGTCGCCAACTGGTTTTCCGATACCGTTTCGGTGATCGACGCCCAAAGCCTCGCCGTGGTGCAGGACATCGAAATGCCCGAAGGCCCGCGCGCCTTTGGAGCCTTTATCACCACCCTGCCGTAAGCAGGTCAGGGCTTTACCGCTTTCAGCGTTGTGCCGAAGTCATCCAGCAACGGCACTCCGGCATCCAGCAGAATGCGGTCAATGGCATCCTGATTGCGCCGGATCAACGAGTTCAGCTCGTGCTTCCATTCCACCTCACCGGCGCGCATGCCCATCGTGATGCGGTAGTAAAGCTTTGGCGAGCCGGTTTCATGCAGCAGCGCCATCGCCACCAGACCGGGGCGCGCCTTGGCCATTGGCCCCCCGATTGGCCCCCACAAAATCGCGGCATCAATCGTGCCTGCCTCCAGATCGTCCAGCATGTCGGCCGCCGGGTTTTCCACCCGTCGGTCCACCACCAGATTATAGCCCTTCGCCAGCCCGATCAGCCCCAGCCGTGCCAAATGCGTGGCGGGCGGCGTTCCAGCGACCACGCCGACATGCTTGCCCTGCAAACGTGGATCGGTCAGCCGATCAGCCCCCGCCAAAGGCCCATCGGCGCGGGTGATCAGGACATGGGTCGAGGTATAGTAATGGTTGGTATTCAACACCAGCTCATCACCCTGCGCGATGCCGATCACCACATCACAGGTGCCCGCCCCCAGCGTTTTACGAATGAAGCCCGATACCATCGGGAACCAGGTATATTGCAGCGGCACCTTAAGCTGCGCCGCCATCAGTTCGGCGATTTTATTCTCGAACCCCGAGCCATCTTTATGCGACATTGGCGAATTTGCCGGGTCGGCGCAGACGCGGAACGCATCCCGCGCCACCAGATCGGCCACCTGCGCCTGGGCAGGCGCCGCCAGCACGATTGCCAACAAAGAGCGGAGGAATATCTGCCGCATCACCCGCCCATGCATGCTGATTCCGCCGCGGCATAAGCATCTGATTTTGTTTCCTTTTTTGCCGGACGCCCGCGTGGAATGGCATCGGTGCCACGGGCACGAAGATAGGTGTAGATATCGTCCAGATAGCACATGACATTCGGGTTGGTGCCAAAGGCCGGCATCACCAAATTGTCAGCTACGCCGACTTGCTGCTTGCCGCCCGCAACGACGCCGATAAAATCGTAATAGCCCAGCGCAAGCGCAGATTTCTTAAGCGACGGGGCATAACTTGAACCTTCGCCATCCGGGCCATGGCAGACATGGCACTCCGCGTGATAGCGCCTGAAGCCCGAAAAAGTCGGCCAGTCAACCGTGCCATCCGCCGCGATCTTGTATGTCGGCTCCTCCTCGGCATTGAAGTTGCGCACCCCGTCATTCGATGCGGCTGCCACATCCGGCGCTGCGGTCTGGGCCATGGCGAGGTCCGCGCTCAGCATCCCGGCCCCTGCAACAGCCAGCACTGCCGCCGCCAGCATCTGTGCCTTTACCTTCATTCTCGCTCTCCTCCCAAAGAGTTGTCTGCCTTTAAGCTAGTCCGGAGTGCTGGTCCTGTCACCCGGCGCGGTATCAGCCTTTAGTTTGGCTTTCCGCGACGTCGCCTTACGCGGCATGAAAAACGCCGCCCCCGGTGACGGGGGCGGCGCGTGTCACTGCTTGGCAACAGATCAGTCAGGAATAGCGAACACCGTCAGCTGACCCCCAAGGGCGGTATAGTCAGACAGCGCCGAATAGCCCCCCACAGCCCCCAGACCGTCATTGGGTTTGGTCAGACCTGCGGCCAGACCAATGCCGGCCCAACCCCCGATCCCCGATAGCACAGCCACATACTGCTTGCCGTCATGCTCGTAGGTCATGACGTTGCCGATGATCCCCGACGGCGTTTTGAACTTATACAGTTCCTTGCCGGTGGTCGCATCGACGGCTTTCAGATAGCCTTCCAGCGTGCCGTAGAACACCACGTCGCCAGCGGTTGCCAAAGCACCCGACCAGACCGAGAATTGTTCCGGCAGCGACCAGACAATCTCACCCTTCACGGCATCCCAAGCGATGAAGTTACCCATGCCACCGTGGCTGTCGGGGGCCGGGAACATCGAAAGCGTTGACCCTATATAGGGTTGCCCTGCGGCATAGCTGACACGGAACGGTTCGTAGTCCATGCAGACGTGGTTGGTTGGCACATAGTTCAGGCCAGTTTTCGGCGAGTATGCCGAAGGCTGCTGGTCTTTCGAGCCAAGAGCCGCCGGGCAGATGCCGGTAGAGTTCACATCTTCGCCGTTCTGCTCGGTCGAATATTGCGCCACAACCTGCGGACGACCATACTGTTCAGACGCGGGGTCCATTTCCACTTTGGTGGCCCAGTTTACAGCGGGGTCGTATTTCTCGGCCACCAGCAGCTCACCCGTTTCGCGGTCAAGGGTATAGGCGAAACCGTTGCGGTCAAAGTTGACCAGCAGCTTGCGCATCTTGCCGTCGATTTCCTTGTCGACCAGCACGTTTTCGTTCACGCCATCAAAGTCCCACTCGTCATGCGGGGTCTTCTGGTAAAACCATTTCGCCATGCCGGTGTCGGCATCACGCGCCATGATGGTCATCGACCATTTGTTGTCGCCGGGGCGCTGCGACGGGTTCCATGTCGAAGGGTTGCCCGTGCCGTAATAGACAAGGTTCAGATCCGGGTCATAGGTGAACCAGCCCCAGGTCGTGCCGCCACCGATCTTCCATTGATCGCCTTCCCAGCTGCTCAGCGAGGAATCGGCACCGATCGGCTTGCCCAGAACTGTGGTCTTTTCCGGGTCGACAAGCATTTCGGCATCCGGACCGGTCGAAAATGCCCGCCAGACCATCTTGCCGTCCGCGATGTTATAGGCGGTCGTATGGCCCCGCACGCCGTATTCGCCGCCCGAAATACCAACGATCACCTTGTCGCCCACGGGCAGCACGGTCGCCGTGTTGGTCTCGCCCTTGGCCGGATCGCCGTTCACGACGCTCCACTTCACCGCACCCGTGGTCGCGTCAAGTGCGACCAGCGTGGTGTCGGCCTGATGCAGGAAGATGGTGTTTTCGGCAAAGGCCAGCCCGCGATAAACCGTGTCGCAGCACATCACGCCGATCACATCGGGATTCTGCTTTGGCTCATACTTCCATAGGATCTTGCCGTCGTTGTTCAGATCCAGCGCATAGACCGTGTTCGGGAACGGGGTATGGACATACATCACGTTGCCCACAACCAGCGGTGCGCCTTCATGCCCGCGCAGAACGCCGGTCGAGAAGGTCCATGCCACCTGAAGATCGCCAACGTTGTCCTTGGTGATCTTGTCCAGTTTGGAATAGCGGGTGCCGGCATAGTCGCCAAGCTGCGACCCCCATTGTGCGGGGTCATCCTGAACCGCCTTGAGTGTGTCATTGGCGTAAAGCGGCATTGCCCCCAAAAGCAGCGATGCCAGCACGCCGAGCGTGAATTTTTTCATGGTCTTCCTCCCTGAAGATCAAACGAAAGCGGGGTAAGCAATTCTCTGCCCGAGGCCAACAGCTTCTCCTCAAGCTGGCAACCGGCGCTCTTATGATGTTCTTATTTGGATGAAAATTTGACCACTAGTCAACGCTGCCGGCGGTCTCTCCCCCCAAAGTATGACGCGAGACAGCGCCTTGCAGCGGGTCAGGGGGCGGCTGGTGACTGGGTCAGCAGATATGCGACCACATCCGCCCGATCCTGGGCTTTTTTCAGGCCGGCGAAGGTCATCTTAATGCCGGGCAGATGGGTTTTGGGGTCTTCTAGAAAGGTGCTCAGCTCCTCGGGCGTCCAGATCAGGCCGTTTGTGCCCGCCGTCACCACCGCATCGGAATAGGCGAATCCCGCCACGCTGCCGGCCACTCGGCCCACCACGTTGTGCAGGTTCGGGCCGACGCGATTCGCCGCGCCATCCTCGATCGTGTGGCAGGCCATGCATTTGCGAAAGATCTTCTCGCCTGCCGCGGCATCCCCGGTTTCCTGCGCTGCCGCGCCTCCGGCCATCCCGACGCTGGCGACAAGGGTCAGCAGTCTTACGCTGTTGAACATGGTTTATCCTCCTGTTGATAGGTGTCGTTTGTCACCGTGCTGTGGGGGGGCAGATGCCGACACGCCGCTAAGTGCGGTCGTATGCCAGCGGATAGGGGCGCCCATGACAGGCGCCACAGGCGGAGCGGTGGGAAGAGATCCGCCGCATCCCGCCATAGGCCCGATACTCGGC
Source organism: uncultured Cypionkella sp. (assembly GCA_964387655.1). GTDB lineage: Bacteria > Pseudomonadota > Alphaproteobacteria > Rhodobacterales > Rhodobacteraceae > Cypionkella. The sequence goes on from CAYLYV010000012.1 coordinate 39,339, forward strand.
CAGGGTATTCATCTGGCCCGTGCCTTCATCAGTAGATAACCACCGACCTGATGCTTTCGCCCGCATGCATCAGATCAAACCCCTTGTTGATATCCTCCAGCTTCAGCGTATGCGTAATCATCGGGTCGATCTGGATCTTGCCATCCATGTACCAATCCACGATCTGCGGCACGTCCGTGCGGCCGCGCGCGCCGCCAAAGGCTGTGCCTTTCCACACGCGGCCCGTCACCAGTTGGAACGGTCGCGTCTGAATTTCGGCCCCTGCAGGTGCCACCCCAATCACGACCGACACGCCCCAGCCCCGGTGCGTGCATTCCAAAGCGTCCCGCATCACCTTCACATTGCCGGTGCAGTCAAACGAGTAATCCGCCCCGCCAATCTGGTCAAAAGGCGTTTTCGTCAGGTTAACGATATGCTGGACAATCGAGCCTTCGATCTCTTTTGGGTTCACGAAATGTGTCATCCCGAACCGTTCGCCCCAGCTCTTGCGGTCGTTGTTCAGATCGACCCCGATGATCATGTCGGCCCCGGCCATCCGCAAGCCCTGAAGCACGTTCAACCCGATCCCGCCAAGGCCGAACACCACGGCTTTCGCGCCAATTTCCACCTTCGCGGTGTTGATCACCGCGCCGATGCCCGTGGTAACCCCACAGCCGATATAACAAATCTTGTCAAACGGCGCGTCTTCCCGCACTTTCGCCAGCGCAATCTCAGGCACCACAGTATGATTGGCGAAGGTTGAACAGCCCATGTAGTGATGGATCGGCGTGCCATCCAGCATGGAAAACCGGGTCGTCCCATCGGGCAGCAACCCCTGTCCCTGCGTGGTGCGGATCGCGGTGCAGAGGTTGGTTTTCTGGCTCAGGCACGATGGGCACTGGCGGCACTCCGGCGTGTAAAGCGGGATGACGTGATCGCCGACTTTCAGGCTGGTGACCCCTGCTCCGATCTCAACCACCACGCCCGCGCCCTCATGTCCCAGAATCGCGGGAAACAGCCCCTCAGGGTCCGCTCCTGACAGCGTGAATTCGTCGGTATGGCAAATACCGGTGGCCTTGATCTCCACCAGAACCTCGCCGAATTTCGGCCCTTCGAGGTTCACCTCCATGATAACAAGCGGTTTTCCTGCAGCAACGGCAACAGCAGCACGGGTGCGCATGGCAAATCTCCTTCAGCGGCGGGCGTCATGGCCCGGTCTGTTCCAATGGGTGGGGCGGGTGCATCCCGCCAGATTGACACCGCAATGGCGTGCCCTTGCGCAAGGGCACGCCTGCAGTACCGTCAGGCCGCCAAGACGCCGGATTTCTTGGCGATATGGGTGGCAATCGCATCCATGAGCGGCGGCGACAGCGCGTCATAGGGCTCGAGCCCCAGCTCTTTCAGCCGGCCCCGGATGCCTTCCATCCGCGACGGCTCCACCCCGGATTCGATCACCGACGACACGAAGGCGGCAAATTGCGGCTCGGACCAGCCCTGTTCGTTGGAAAGCTCGGTATGGACGAAATCAAGGCCGTAGAAGGGATGCCCGGTATTCTCGATCCGGCCATACATATGCGTGCCGCAGCCGGTGCAGGCATGGCGCTGAATCGTGGCACCGGCATCAACGACCTTCAGCTTGTCGGCATTCGCCGTTACGCTGACCGCATCGCGCCCCACAACCGCAACCTGCGAGAAGGTCGCGCCCTCGGGCTTCCAGCATTTGGTGCAACCACAAGCGTGGTTATGCGCCGTCTGCGCCGAGACTTTCACCGTCACCGGGTTCGAGGCGCATTTGCAGCTCAACGTGCCTCCAGCAAACCCGGCGCTCCCCATTTTGACACCGCCATCAATCGCCGGATGAATCTTCACATGCTCGTAAGTCATTTCTTTGGGCTCCTCCCCTGAATGCTTGCTGATGAACTATCGCATCGCAGGCGTTCACCGGGCAATTCAGCCAAAGTGCTTAGAAGCCGCTCGCAAGGAACGCTCGGCCGCGCCCGACTGACCACGCAAGCGAACCTTCCTCCTTTGGAAATCGGTGGGTTTAACGCTGCAGGGTCTAGCAGCAGCTGTGCGTTTTCATTCTCTGCGCGCAACCATTCCAACAACAGCGGTCCGACATGCGCAAATCGTTGCTATGCAATGCGAGGATTCCATCCAAAAATGACCGATGCGAAGCAGACCTATCCCAAATCACTGTTCTCGCAGATAGGGTGCCGCCCACCCGCCACCGATCAGATCGTGGCGGAATGGGCGGTGCCAGCGCGCTAGCGGCGGTAGGTGAAAGCCGTCTCCTCCAGCGTTGTAGTTGATGCTTCGGCCAGCATGCGGTCGACAATGCCGCGTGCGGGCGCATGGCGACAAACCGGATCAACCGCGTTTGCATCACCTGCCAGCGCCATGGCCTGACAGCGGCAACCGCCATGGTCGATGTCGCGCCGTGCGCAGCTTTTGCAGGTGTCGGGCATCCAGTCGGTGCCGCGATAGGCCCGGAACGCGGAACCCTGATACCAGATATCAGCCAGTGCCGCGTCCGTCACACGCTGAAACTGCAAGGACGGGATGGTGGCTGCGGCATGACAGGGCAGAACCGTGCCATCCGGGGTGATGTTGAACCCCGTGCTGCCCCAGCCACCCATGCAGGCTTTAGGGAAATCCGCGTAATAATCCGGTGGCACAAAGTCGATCACCAGCCGACCCTGCCATTCCAGCCGAGCCGCCGCCACCACGCGCTTGGCCTGATCGACCTGCGCACGGGTGGGTTGCAGTGCGGCCTGATTTTTCAGGCCCCAGCCATAGAACTGCACACAGGCGACCTCGATCCGCCGCGCGCCGAGTTGGGCCGCGAAAGCGATGGTCGCGGTCAGATCGTCCAGATTGTGCCGGTGCATCACCGCGTTCAGCGTCAGCGGCACACCGCGTGACGCGATCATGTCGGCCAGCGCCAGCTTGCGGTCGAACCCGCCCGCGTAGCCGCCGATCCGGTCGGCCACCGCCGCCCGCACCCCTTGCAGCGACAGTTGAACATGATCCAGCCCGTTGCCGATCATTGTATCCAGCCGCGCCTCTGTCAGCCCGATGCCCGATGTGATGAGGTTGACGTAAAGTCCTGCCTGCCGCGCCGCCAGAACCAGTGCCTCCAGATCCCGGCGCGAGGCAGGCTCGCCGCCCGACAAATGCAGTTGCAGCACGCCCAAAGCTGCGGCTTCTTGAAACACCCGCGTCCATGTGGCGGTGTCCAATTCTGCCTCTCGGCCCAGCAATTCCAGCGGATTGGAACAATACGGACAGGACAGCGGGCAGCGATGCGTCAGTTCCGCCAGCATCGCGATCGGTGGTGCGGGGTTAGTCATCGGCAGTCACGCGGGCACAGTCCAGCAACCGCTGCACCTGAAGATCATCCAGAAACGCCTGCACATCACCCGCAATCTCGTCGCGCGGTGCGTTGTAAAGCGCGGCCAGCCGGTCGGTGATCGCGCCAATGCTGCGCGCGCCGTCCACTTCGGCAAGTATGGCCGCACCAATGTCGTCGAGTATCAGTGCGCGTTCGGGGCCAAGCAGCACCATCACGCCACGCACCCGGTCATCGTGAACCCGCACGCCGCGCGGCAGGCTGGGAACGGGGGTCACAACTGCCCCTCGCCGGGTTGCCATGCGCCCGGAGGAATGTTGCCCGCGACATAGCCATGCCACAGCGCATCAAGCTGAACCCACAGCACCTCGGTCTTGAAGGTCAGCGCACGCAAGGCATCGGCCTGATCGGCGCGCGTCACCGCGTGGTCCAACACCCAGTTCAAGGTGAAAGCCACATCCTTTGGCGCTTCCGACAGACGGTGGCTGAAATAAGCGATGCTCTCGGGGTTGGCGAAGGCGTAATGCGTCAGCAGCCCCTCGATCCGCTGGCTGTGAATCGCGGGCGCGAACATCTCGGTCAAGGAAGAGGCCATCGCGGCGATCAACGGCTGGTCACGCACAAAGCGCACATAGGCATCGACGGCAAAGCGCGTGGCGGGCATCACGCCGCGGCCTGACGCGACATAATCGGGGTCAAGCCCCACAGCCTCGGCCAGTTTCAGCCAGCGGCGGATGCCGCCGCCAGCCTCAACGCCGCCGTCGTGATCCTCGATACGGCTGCGCCAGATGCGGCGCAACGCAGGCTCAGTGCAGCGCGACAGAAACGCTGCGTCCTTCATCGGAATGCTGGATTGATACTGCCAGCGGTTTATCACCCAAGCCTGCACCTCGGCCATACTGCACTGACCGGAATGCAGGCGGGTGTGGAAAGGGTGGCGGTCGTGATACCGTTCCGTCCCGATCTGGCGCAGTTGCGCTTCCAGTGCGGCGCGGGTCAGGGACGGGTCGGTCATAGCAAAATCTCCATCCCGTCCTGCGCGACGCTCCATCCGGCGGCGGCCACAGCGGCACGTTCCGCGCTGGCCGGAGCCAGAACCGGGTTGGTGTTGTTGATATGAGTGTAGACGCGCTGCCCGGTCAGATGAGCAAGCCGCGCAAGGCTGCCCTCCGGCCCGCTCATCGCCAGATGCCCCATCCGGGCGCCGGTCTTACTGCCTGCCCCGAGGCGTGGCATGTCATCGTCGGCCCAGACCGTGCCGTCAAACATCAGCAGATCGGCGTCGGCCAGCCGGGCACAGAGCCAGTCCGGCAACGCAGCGCAGCCGGGCAGATAGAAGAACACCTTGCCCTCCGATGCGATGCGCAGGCCCACGGTCTGTTCCCCCAATGCCAGCGTATCCGGCACATCATCGCCTTCCAGATACAGCGCAATCTTACCGGGTACGGCGAAAGCCGTCACCTCCAACCCGGGCAGCGGGCAGAACGGCCTGTCGAGGGCAATTTCCATCTGCTCCACCAGTTTTGCATCCAGCACCCGGAACACCGGATTGTCACACAGAATGGCCAGCGTACCCGCTGTGGCAAACAGCCGGAACGGTGTTTTTTCCCGCAAAGTCAGCAGCCCTGCGATATGATCAACGTCGGCATTGGTCACAATGACGGCACGCAGTGGGCTGTGGCGCAGATCAAGGGGAAACAGGGCGGGCGTGGCGGCAAGTTGCTGGCGCAGATCGGGGGATGCATTCAGCAAAAGCCAGTCTCCACCGCCGGCCGACACCGCCACCGAAGATTGCGTCATGCCGGCAATACGCCCGGCACGCGCTTCGGCGCAGTTGTGGCAGCCACAGTTCCACTGTGGCACACCACCCCCCGCCCCTGCCCCCAGTGTCGTTATGATCATCGGGTGATCAAACCGATTGTCGCAGTTCAGATCGGATCGTTGGAACGGTCGTCTTCCGACGGGCCGTACATGTTGATTTCCATGCCGCAGGCGATGTTTTTGACGACGGGTTTCTTCCAGGCCATGTGGTTTTCTCCTCCCAGCACAACAGCGAAAGCGCTGCCACGTCTGCGGATGATAGACCGACTGCGCCCGCACATCTATCATACATAGGTAGGGCCTTGGGGATATCCCCGATGCGCTCCTAGACGCTGTGGGCCAGTGGTACTCGGTGGCCAATGGGGAAGGAGAGGACACGCTGGACGCGGGCTATCGCCTTATCGTGTCCCGCTGGACCACCCAGCCGTTGCCCGTGGTGCGCAACGCAGCGACCATCCCCTTGCCCCCCAGCCTGGCGACAAGGCTCAGGTCTCAAAATTATTCGTGACAACCTCTGCCTCGATTCCGAACACATCACCAACGGGCAGTTCCACTAGTGCAGATCGTTGCAGCGCATAGCATCGGTTCGCACAGAAGTTGGTGGGATGGATGGCGGGATGAAAAACCAGCATCCAATTAAACATAGCAAATTCAATTGGTTATTACATTAAATGGCGGATCGATAGGGATTCGAACCCTAGAGACGGTTCCCCGCCTACACACTTTCCAGGCGTGCGCCTTCGACCACTCGGCCACCGATCCGTTGCGGGTGTTTAGCCTGCAACGCCAAGCGGGCGCAAGGGGGGGAGATTTGGTTTTATCGGCGATTTTGCGGGATTTTTGGCGATCGTTCGGCGGCGGTTGGGCGTCAGGGTACCTGCGGTCAATCGACGAGCAGCAGGTTGACGCGGCGGTTTTGTTTGCCTTTGTTTTCGATGCGGCCGATCTCGACCCGGCCGATCTCGGCGGTGCGGGCGACATGGGTGCCGCCGCAGGGTTGCAGATCAATCTGCGCCTCGCCTTGGCCGATCCGCACCAGACGGATTTGGCCCTGCCCCAGCGGCGGGCTGACCGACATGGTTTTGATCAGTTGCGGATTGGCCAGCAGTTCGGCATCACTGATCCACGAGTCGGTGACAGGAAGATCACGCTCGATCAACAGGTTAAGCGCCGCATTCAGGGCGGCAACATCACTGGGCGGCTCTGGCATCATAAAGTCCAGTCGCCCCTTGTCGGCGCCGATCTGCCCGCCTGTTACCGGCAAGGGGATCACCACCGACAGCAGATGCAGCGCGGTATGGACCCGCATGTGACGGTGGCGACGGTGCCAGTCGAGGCGCTGGGTGATTTTGCTGCCCACGGGGGGCAAGGCAGTGGCCTCGGCAGGCACCAGCGCGATCAGACCGCCTTCGACCTTCACCGCTGTGGCAATCGGCATCCGCCCGCCGGACCACACGATCACGCCGCTGTCCCCCGGTTGCCCGCCCGCTGTGGCATAGAAGATCGAGGCATCCAGCACGATGCCGCCTTCCGGCGTATGCGCCAGCACGGTCGCCTCGGCCTCGCGCAGATAGGCGTCGTCGCGAAACAAGAGGGTGGTGGTCATGCGTCGGTGTCCTTGGGGGTATTGTCGGGGCCGGGATGATCGGGGCCGGAATTATCGGGGTTGGCCGCATCAGCGCTGGTTGGGCTGGACAGCCGCTTGGGCGCAGGCTTGGGCGACAGGAAGGCCTGCACCGCCTCCAGACTGGCCTGTTCTTCTGCCGCCGCCTCGGCCTCTGCCGCTGCCTCATCCGCCAGACGCTTCAGGTAATCCCGGTGCGCGTTCGAGAACACGATGCCTTCCGCCCGGAAACGCTCGGCGATCTGGTGGTTGATCTCGGACCGCACCGCCACCTGAAAATAGATGTCGCGCACGATCACCCGGATCTCAAAATTCATCAATTCGCCAGTGAAGCCCATCAGCGCGATGATCGGCGGCGGTGTCAGGATCGCCAAAGGCTGCGCCTCGACGATCTCACGCAGGATCGCCTCAACCCTCCGGCTGTCCGAGGTGAACGGCACCGAGACCGGCACGATCATCCGGCCCGACATGTTGAACCGGGTCCAGTTCGTCACCCGCCCGGTGATCAGATCCGAGTTCGGCACGATCACATCCGCGCGGTCAAAGGTCTGGATCCGGGTCGAGCGCACCGAGATCGCCTTGACGATGCCGGATGTGGTGCCGACCTCGATCCAATCGCCCTCCGACACCGGGCGTTCGACCAGCAGGATCACGCCCGACACAAAGTTCGACACGATGGTCTGCAAGCCAAATCCGATGCCCACCGACAGGGCCGAGGCCACCAGCGCAAAGCCCGACAGATCAATCCCCGCCGCCGTGATCGCCAGCAGCGCCGACAGGAACACCCCGGCATAGCCGACCCCCGAGACAATGGCGTTCTTGCCGCCCTGATCCAGCGAGGTGCGCGGCAGAATCGAGGATTTCAAGCCGCCCTGCACCAGCCGCGTCACCGCATAACTGACCCCGAACACCGCGACGAGGATGATGAAGCTGGTCGGCGAGATCCGCACCCCACCCAGCGACACCCCAGAGCGGAACGCCGCCCACAAATCCACCAGATCGACCACCCGCGCGCCCCAGATCAGCGCCAGCAGCGGCAGGGCGGCACAGGTGATCACCAGACCGGCAATGATCGGCATCAAGCCGTCGTGCCGGGTCTCTGGTGCGCGCGCCACCGTCACATAGAGTTCGGCAAAGAAGCCCTGCAGCACCACCACCATCGCAAACAGTGACAGAGTGTTGATCGCAGGCCAGATCAGCGCATTGGCGGCACTGACATAGCCGATCACGCCCAGCGCCGGGGCCACCACCGCGATGGCGATGGCGGCAGAGGACACCCAATAGATCAGCTCGAACCGGAACGCGGCCTCGCCGCCGCTGCGCCCCGCCGCACTTTGCCGCCGCAAGATCTGGCCCAAGCGAAACAGCGCCACCGCCGCAAAGATCTGCAACGGCACCACGATCACCGAAATCGCCGCATCCGTCGCCTGCGCCACCTGTTGCGCCCGGTCTGCGGCGATATTGCTGGCAGCCCCGCCGAGGAAATTCGCTGCCCGCGGCACGATCCACGCCGCCACCAGATCGTAAAGCGCCACCGAAACCCCCAGCAGCACCGCTTGCAGCCGCCCCTCGGCACGGCCCTCTGGCCCAAGGCCAATGGCACTTTCCTGCGCCGGATCGGTGGGGAAGACATGATGCGCCAGCCAGCGCGTCAGGAAGATCACCAGAGCAACCGCGGGCAGCGTATTAAACAGCGACAGGATGATCGGCCCGAACAGCGAGGCCCGCTCCAGCGCCAATGCCAGCAGCACAGCTCCCGCCACCGGCAATGCCACCTGCCCCAATGAGACGATGCCGGAGATCAGATTGCGCCCACGCATCTGAGTCTTGGTCAGCAACCAAGAGGTCAACCGCCGCATCCAATGGCCGCCGCGCACCAAAAGCAGGATCGCCGCCAACACCAGAACCACGATCAGTGGCGCATTGTCGCGCAGCTGATCGACGTTCATCGGTCGCGTGAAACGCCAGCGGGTTTCATCCCAGATCCACTGCCCCATCCAACGGAACATCGACACCGCTGTCGGCCAGTTCACCGGGTTCAGCGCCGAGGGCGACAGCCGCAGTAATTTGTCGGCGTGCCGCTCGCGGATCAGCTTGTCGATCGAGGCGATGGTGCTGTCGGCGCGGGTGGTGGCCTCGGTGGCGGTCAAGACCGGCGCTTGCAGCTTGGCAAGCTCGGCGCTCAATTCGACCCGCCGCTTGGCGATCATCGCATCTTCGGTCTGGCCCTCGGCGGGCACCGGGCCCAGCGCCGCGATCTGATTTTTCACCGTGGCGATCTGGTCGGCATTGCTGCTCTGCGCCGCGCTGAAGGTCGAGCGCCATTTCACCATCTCGGCGCGCATAGTGCTCAGCCGTTCGTCATTGACCTGCGCTTTGACGACAACATCTTCGATCTGCGACACCGTGGTGTCGAAGGTCTTGTAGTCATCTTCTTTGAGCGGATCCTGCGCGAGGGCCGGACCAGCCTGCCCCAACGCCGCCAGCAGCGCCAGAACCAGCAGGACCCTGCGCAGCGTCAAGGCGATCATGCGTCTTCAAACACCGTCGGAATATTCGACGGCGCGCGGTCCAGCCATTTCGGCACCGGCAGGCCCTTTTCCTTCAGGAAAGCGGGGTTATACAGCTTGGACTGATAGCGGTTGCCGTAATCGCACAGGATGGTGACGATGGTGTGCCCCGGCCCCATTTCCCGCGCCATCCGCACCGCACCCGCGATGTTGATGCCAGACGAGCCGCCCAGACAAATCCCCTCCTCCTCCAGCATCTCAAAGCACAAGGGCAGCGCCTCGGCATCCGGGATGCGATAGCTGAAATCCGGGGTGAAGCCTTCCAGATTGGCGGTGATCCGGCCCTGCCCGATGCCCTCGGTGATCGAGGTGCCGGGGGCATCGAACTTGCCGGTGGTGTAGAAGGCGTGCAGCGCCGCCCCTTCCGGGTCCGCCAGACCGATTTTCACGCCCTTCGGCTGCAACGCCATGCCAACGCCCGCCAAAGTGCCGCCAGAGCCGACCGCACAGATGAAGCCATCGACCTTGCCGTCGGTCTGTTCCCAGATCTCCGGCCCGGTGGTCTCAATGTGGCTCAACCGATTGGCGACGTTGTCAAACTGATTGGCCCAGATCGCGCCATTCGGCTCGGTCCGCGCCAAAGCCTCGGCCAAGCGGCCCGAATAGCGCACATAGTTGTTGGGGTTCTTGTAAGGCGCTGCTGGCACCTGCACCAATTCCGCCCCCGCCAATCGCAGCATGTCCTTTTTCTCCTGAGATTGCGTCTCAGGAATCACGATCACAGTGCGAAACCCCATGCTCGCACCCACCAGCGCGAGGCCAATCCCGGTGTTGCCCGCTGTACCTTCCACAATGGTGCCACCCGGCTTCAACTGGCCTTTGGCGACCGCATCGCGGATCATATACAACGCCGCGCGATCCTTCACCGATTGACCGGGGTTGAGAAACTCGCATTTGCCCAAGATCGTGCAACCGGTGATCTCCGAGGCGCGTTTCAGCTTCAAAAGCGGGGTGTTGCCAATCGTGTCAGCCAGGTCACTGTGAATCCGCATGGGAAAACCATCCTTTATACCGTTGCTAAAGGAATAGGCGAGCAAACGGGCAAACTCAAGCGCAGCCGGACCGAAAAGGAAATCCGCACCGCTTGCGCAACTGGCCCTGAACCGCGTTCCAGCAATCCCCCGCCAGCCCAAACATTCCCCACCCTTCGGCTTTCATACTGGCTCAAATATCCCCGCCGGAGGCTTCGCCGCTGGCCATACCAACCGCCGCCACAGAACACCCCGACCCGATTCCGATTTTTGAGAAAAATCGTGTCCTCATCCTCACCCGGTCGCCAGATTGCCTGATTGCCTGATTGCCTGATTGCCTGCGACAAAGGTGAAAAAATCCTTAACTAAAAATCTCAACCCGTTGATAACAAAATATAACCCAAACTGTCCACGCGTGGACACCCCACAGAAAAGGGCGAGGCCATTCAGCCCCGCCCTCAAACATTCCCAAAAAATCGTCAGATCAC
>CAYLYV010000013.1:0-49882 GCA_964387655.1 uncultured Cypionkella sp.
TAGGTGTGGTGTTTAATGGCCGAGTCCAACATTGGGCCTTGGTTCAGAAGGATGGGGTGTTTGGGGTAAAGGCCGTTCGGGCCGGGATAGTCGATGAAGGCGGCGGTGTAGATGTTCTCAGCGTCGTGGGTGCGGAGCCAGTCGGCGAGGTCGGTGCTGGTGGTGATGCGGGCCATTCCTGCGCCTGCGTGCGTGCCAAGGGGACGCAGGATATGCGGGGCGGTGAGGGGTGTTGTCATCAGAGCGGTGATCAGATCAGTGCGGGATCGCGCTTCGGTGGGCGGGGCGTAAAGGCCGGGGGCATCCGCCAACAGTCGCGCCACACGGTCACGGGACAGGGTGGCGATGGCGGGGATGTTGGGATTGGCGATCGGGCTGTGCCAACCCGCCAGCAGAGTTTGCGTATGGCGCAGCACGGCGGCGTTATCGGGAGATTCGCCGATGGCCATGAAGGCGATGTCATGGGCGGGCAGGTTGCTGAGGTTCGGCGTGTCGGGATCGACGAAATGCAGGATCAGTGTGGCATCCGAGCCGTTCAGCAGGAAATCCAGCGGCGTGTTGGCCATAAGGTCGCCTGCCGTCACGAAGGCCAGAATCCGCAGGCCCAAGCCATTGCCGTGGCTGATCTGGTAGCTTTGCTGAAGCGCAATGGCGTGGCGCTGCATCGTCGCGCCTTCCGCCGCGAGATCACCGCCTTGCAGCATCAGCAGTGTCGCGAGATCCAGCAAAGCCCCGGGATCGCCCCCTGCGCCTTGCACGCGGGTGACCAGATCGCGGATCAGATCGGATTGATCTGCCCCGGCATAGGCTTGCCGCACGATGGCGGCATAACCGATGCAGGGCTGCGCCATCACCGGCCAGGCGGTCGGAGGAACAGGGGAAACCGGAGAGGCAAGCTGCATCAACACTCCTTTGCACGCGCCGTTCTGGCGTAAGCAAAGCAGTAAACCTGCTTTCTAAATAATCCGTTGCCAGAAACCGCCCAAGCTTAACCCTTCATGCTGATAGATTCCGCCAGATCAGTGGCTTCTTCACAATCGCCGCACAGGCCCTGCAGTTTCTTCAAATTCGCCATCGCTGCATCGGTCTTGCCGAGTTCGAGATACATCTCGCCCTGATACTCCAACGCGCCGAGATGGCCGGGATTGATCGTCAGCGCCGCCGTATAGGAGGTTGCTGCCACCTCCATATTGCCCAGTTTGCGATTGGCGAAGCCGCGCAGGTTCCAAGCGTCGGCGTTCTGCGGTTCATCGGCGGTGATTTTATCCAGCAGCGGCAGGGCGGCGGCATAATCTTCCGCGTCAATCTTGGCTTTGGCTTCGGCATAGGCGGGGGCGGAGTCGGTCTCACTGCTGTCATCCGAGCTGCCTGCGGCCATCGCCGGATCAAGCGCCATCGACAACAGCCCGAACAGGCCGATCAGAACATAGGCAAGAATATGGGGCATTTTGGCTTCTCCCTTTGGTCGCGATCATGCTAACCGATTCGATAAATTTGCTGCATCAAGCCTATGTGAGATGGCAACATTATGCCAAAGCTTCCGAAATCAGCACCTGGCGGATGGATTTGGCGGTTTTATCGACGATCTCGGTCAGTTCGGCATCGCTGCAATTATAGGGCGGCGCGAGGATGACGATATCGCCATTGGTGCCATCGACATTGCCGCTGACCGGATAGCAGATCAGGCCGTTCTGCATCGCCTGCGCGCGGATTTTCAGCGCCAGTTGGCGGTCGGCCTCAAACGGGCGCTTGCTGGCGCGGTCGGCGACCAGTTCGGCACAGATGAAATGGCCGCGGCCGCGAATGTCGCCGATGGCCTCAACGCCGTGCAAGGCGTCGGTCAGCCAAGTTTTCAGGCGAGATTCGTTGGCGGCGACTTTTGCCAGCAAGCCTTCCCGCGCGATGATGTTTTGCACTGCGACCCCGGCGGCGCAGGCTGCGGTGTGGCCGGTGAAGGTGTGGCCGGTGCCAAACGCGCCGTCGCGGGCGCGGATCGCCTCCCAGATTTGCGTCGTGCAGATCGCGGCGCCGAGCGGCATGTAGCCGCCTGCCAGACCCTTGGCGATGGACATGATGTCAGGCTCTACCCCGTCGCGTTCCAACGCGCGCCACGGTCCGGTGCGGCCTGCGCCGCACATCACTTCGTCGGCGATCATTAAGACACCGTATTTGGTGCAAATCTCGCGCACGCGCCGGGCGTAGGTTTCGGGCGCGGGGACGCAGCCACCAGCGGCCCCGACCACGGGTTCAAAGATGAAGGCGGCGATGGTCTCGGGGCCGTGGCTAAGGATGGCGGCTTCGAGTTCTTGCGCGCAAGCCTCGCCTGCGGACTCGGACGTGGCCCCGGCGATGGGGCGGTAGGCGTTGGCGGGCGAGAGTTTGATCGACGGTATGAAGGCCCCCTCATAAGCCGCTGTGCGTTCGGCAAAGCCCGAAACGCCCAAAGCGCCCAAAGTGTTGCCGTGCCAAGAGCGTTCGCGACTGATGAAACGGCGGCGCGATTTCTGGCCGATGGCGGTTTGATATTGCAGCGCGATCTTCAGGCAGCTTTCAACGGCTTCTGATCCGCCTGTGACAAACACCATCTCGCGCAGAGTGCCGCCGCAATGGCCCCGGATGATCTCGGTCAGTTGCTCCAAAGCGTCGGTGCTGAAGTTATAGCGGTAGCCGTGGGCGATCTGGCCCAGTTGGGCTGCGATGGCGGCGTTAACCTCGGCATTGGCATGGCCAAGGCAATAAACGGCAGGACCGCCCGAGCCGTCGATGTACTGCTTGCCCGACGCATCCCAAAGATAGCTGCCGCGCCCGTGGGTGACTTTCGGCAAAGCGGTGGTGGCGGTCAGGGCATCTTTGCGCGACATGGCGGGCCTTTCGGTTTTGGCCAAACATGGCAGGGCGTTTGGGGCGGAGCAAGAGGTGGGGGCTTGCGCGCGGGGGTGGCGGGGCTCTAACCTCGTGGAACCTCGGGAGGTTTTCATGTGTAAGGCTGGCGTGTTTGCGGTGCTGTTGTCCAGCGCTTCGGTTTTTGGGTTGGCGGGGCAGGCTGTGGCCGATCAGATCCTCGCCAGCAGCCATGTGACGGCGGTGACGGTCTATCCCGAAGGCGCGCAGGTCACGCGGGTGGTGGATTTTACCGCGCCCGCTGGGGCAAGCGAGGTGTTGATCACGGATTTACCAGCGGACACGCAGGCCGATCTGCTCCGGCTGTCGGCTGAGGGGATCGGCTTGGGCGCTTATGCTTTGCGCACCGACCGTCTGCCGCCGCGCGCGGATGAGGCTGAGGTGGCGGCGGTTGAGGCAGCCGAGGCCGGGGTGCGGGCGGCGCAGGCCGGGGTGGATGCGATCAACGCCAAGGTAGAGGCTGCCGAGGCGCAGGCGGATTTTCTGCGGAGAGTGAAGCCGGAAGGCGATGCGGTGACGGTCGATGGTGTGAAGGCGTTGTCAGCGATGATCGGGGCCGAGGTGCTGGCGGCACGACAGGCGGCGCTGGCGGCGCAGGCCGAACTTCCCGTGGCGATGAAGGCGCTGGAGGCCGCGCAGAAACTGCTGGCAGATGCGCAGGCCGCGCAAGAGGCAGCGTCGCAGCGCGATCAGAACTATGCGGCTTTATCAGTGGCGGTCGAGGCGGCGGCGGCGGGCCCGCAGCATCTGGCGGTGACGACGTTTGTGGGCGAGGCTTACTGGGCACCGGTCTATGACATCAGTTTGGATCGGAAGACGGGTAAGCTGGATGTCGCGAGGGGTGTGTTGGTCAGCCAGGCCTCGGGCGAGGATTGGGCGGGGGTAGATTTGACGCTGTCCACCGCGCAACCTTCGAGCAAGTCTGAACCCTACCCGCTTTACCCGGATTTGCGGCGGGCGGTTGATCCTGTGCCAGCGCAACTGGAGGATTTTCCTGCTGGCGGCATTGCGGAACCGGTGATGGAGCCGAGTGTGGTAGAAGCCAGCACCACAAATGCTGCAACGATGTATTATCAGGGCGATACCGTGGTCTATCACTACCCGACGGCGGTGGATGTGGCCTCGGGGGTGGAGAACCTGCGGCTGGAGTTAGACAAGTTACAGTTCAGCGCGACGGTGGTGGCTTTGGCGGTGCCGCGCCAAGACAGCGAAGCCTATATGATGGCGAAGTTTATCAACGACAGTCCTGAAACGCTGCTGCCCGGCACCGCATTTCTGCATCGGGATGGCATGTTGGTCGGCTCTGCCCATTTGGATGCCGTGGTGCCGCAGGCCGAGGAGGAGATCGGTTTCGGCGCAATAGAGGGCATCAGGTTGAAGCGGGATATGCCGCTGCGGGCGGAGGGGGATCGCGGGATTTTGTCCAGTTCAACTCAGATCGAGGAGAAGGCGGTGTTGGAGCTGGAGAATCTGACGCAGGAAAGCTGGCCGGTGCGGTTGCTGGATCAGGTGCCCTATTCCGAGCAGGAGGAGTTGGAGATCAGCTTCACCGCCGATCCGGTGCCGAGTGAGGTGGATGTGGACGGCCAGCGCGGGGTGCTGGCATGGGAGTTTGAACTGGCGGCGGGCGAGAAAAAGGCGGTGCAGCTGGATCATGTGATCCGCTGGCCGGAGGGGAAAGAGTTGCAGTAAGGCGCGGTCCACGCGTGGACCGAATTTTGAGGGAGCGATTACAAGGGGTTAATGTTTGGCATTAACCCCTTGTTGATATTTGGCGGCAAGGCGGCACCTGTGGAGGTGGCGCGAGTCTTGCAGCGGGGCGCTGCTTGTGCGCGGGGAGCCTCCGGCGGGAGTATTTTGAAAAGAGCAAATACTTGCGCGCGCGTTAAGGTTAACGGCGGCACGTTAAGGTTAATGTGATGCGGCGTGGGGGGCCTTGGGGGCTATCCGCGCCTTTTGGGGCGGATGGCTGCGGTTTGGGTGAGGGTGGCACGGCCGCCGCTTAGCTTTGCGGTGGGCTCAGCGAGGCCAGCCGCGCCTTCAGGTCTTCTTGCGCCAAGCGGTAGGGGCCGGGGCCGAAGCTGGCGCGGGCGGCCCCGAGGCGGGCGGCGGTGGGCAGCGAGGTGAGGCTGCCCAGCATCATCACGTTGACGGGCAGGCTGGAGGCTTGGCAGATTTCGCTGATCAGCGCCTCGTCGCCAAGGCCGGGGATGAAGAAGCCGTCGGCCCCAGCCTCGGCATAGGCGGTTTGGCGGGTGAGGGCTTCGGCCACCAAAGCGGCTTGGTTGGTTTGGGTTTTCAGGAACAGATCGGTGCGGGCGTTGATGAACAAGGGGATGCCCGCGGCGTCGGCGGCTTGGCGGATGGCTTTGATGCGCTGCACTTGCTCGGCGATCGGGTGGAGGCCTGCGCCGCCGACGATCTGGTCTTCAAAATTGATGCCGATGGCTCCGGCGGCGATGACGCGGGTAATGTTGGCGGCAAGCGCGGCGGGGTCGGTGGCATAGCCGCCTTCAAAATCGACGCTGACGGGCAGGTCGGTGCTTTGGGTGATGCGGGCGATGATTTGCAGGGCGAAATCCAGCGGGATGGCTTGGCCGTCGCCGTAACCTTGTGCGGCGGCAACCGACCAGCTTCCGGTGGCAAGGGCTTGCGCGCCCGCGCTGGCGACGGTCTTGGCACTGCCAGCGTCCCAGATGTTATAGAGCACCAGCGGATTGCCGGGGATGTGCAGGGCTTTGAAGTGGCTGGCTTTATCGGCTTGTGACATGGGCTGTGGCCTTTGTTGCGGATGTGTATTGGCGTTCGATTTCCAACAGGCGCTGTTTGCGCCAGAGGCCGCCGCCGTATCCGGTCAGCGCGCCGTCTGCGCCGATGACGCGGTGGCAGGGCACCATCAGCGCGATCTGATTGGTGCCATTGGCGCGGGCGACGGCGCGGGTGGCCTCGGGGCGGTCCAAGCTTTGTGCGATGGCGCTGTAGCTGCGGGTCTCGCCTGCCGGGATGCGGGCAAGTTCGGCCCAGACCGCGCGGGCAAAGCCGCTGCCGTTTTGGTGCAGCGGGGTTTGGAAGCGGGCGGACTGGCCGTTGAAATAGGCGGCAAGTTCGGCGGTGGCTTGGTCGGTGATGGCGGTGCGGCCAATGCCGATGCTGGTGTTGCTGGCTTTGCGCAGGGCTTGCAGCTCGGTCGGCAGGGCGGTGCGGTCGATGAATTCCAACAGGTGCAGGTGGGTGGTGGAGGCGACGGCGATCATATCGCCCAACGGAGTGGCGATCCACGAAGCGCGCAGCAGGCCATCGGTTGCCAGCGCGCTGGGCGGGCAGCCGAGCAGGCGGGCGAAGGCGGTGCGAAAGGCGCTGGGCGAGGAGAATCCAGCATCGTGTTGGGCGGTGATGACTTTGCCCGAGGCGAGCGTGGTGAAGCCGTCGCGCAAGCGGCGCTGGCGGGCCATGTCAAGGAAGGTCATGCCGAACTGGCGCTTGAAGCTGCGGCGGATGGTGGAGGGGTCAAAGCCCATGCGGCTGATGTCGGGTTCGGACCAGCGGTGGTCTGGGCGGGTGTCGAGGGCGTGCAGCAGGGTGGTGATGGCGGGGTCGGCGCTGGCTGCGGCTTGCAGCGGATGGCAGCGTTTGCAGGCGCGAAAGCCCGCTTGCAGGCAGGCGGCGATGCTGGGGTGAAAGGTGCAGTTGCGCGCCAAGGGTTTGCGGGCGGGGCAGGTCAGGCGGCAGAAGATGCCGGTGGAGGCGACGCAGACATAGGCCTGCCCGTCATAGCGGGCGTCGCGCGCCAACAGGGCGGCATAGAGGGTGTCGTGGTCTGGAAGATCGAACAGCATGGCGGCAGGATAGCAGGGCCATGCGGGGTGTGGCGTCGAAAATCGGGCGTGTCTTGCAGATTGTTTATCCTGACGGGCGGGTCAGCAGGGTTTCGCGCAGCCAGCCGTCTTGGAATTCGACACGGTCGCAATCGGTGAAGGCGGCCCAGCGGGTGAGTTCGGATTCGAGTTTGGCGATGCGTCCCTGACCCAGTTTCACCCCGGCTTCGGGCCAGAAGGCTTTGACGTGCAGGGAGCGGTCGTCGCGGAAAGATTTGCAATCTATGCGGCCGATCAGGCGGCTGCCTTCCAGCACCGGGAAGACGTAATAGCCGTACTGGCGTTTGGCTTCGGGGACGAAAACTTCAATCCGGTAGTAAAAACCGAACAGGAATTCGGCGCGGTTGCGGTCGCGCAGGGCGGGATCGAACGGCGACAGGAGGCGCAGGCGGCTGGTGGGCTCGGGGGCGCTTTCGGCATGGGCCAGCACATCGGGGCGGGCATAGCTGCGTTGGCGTTGGCCTGTGGCACCTTCGATCTCGATCTCGATGATCTCGCCACGGGCGAGGGCGGTTTTCAGCCAGGCCTTGACCTCATCGGGTTTCAGCGCGTGCCAGTAGGCGCGCAGTTCGGTGGCGTTGGCGAAGCCGAGGTTGTCGAGGGCGGAGGTGCAGGCCCAGTGGGTTGTGGTCTCAAAATCAGGGGCGGTGCGATGCGGGGCTGGGATGACACGCTCGGTCAGGTCATAGATTTTCTGGAAGCCGTTGCGGCCCGCGATGGAAAGTTGCCCGGTGCGCCACAGCCATTCCAGCGCGGTTTTCGACGGGTGCCAATCCCACCAGCCGCCTTTGCCGCGTGTTTCGCCTTCACCCACGTCAGAGGTGGTGACGGGGCCATGATCTTGGATCCGGCGCAGGATGGTGTCGAATTGCGCCTCGTAGCCATCGCGGAACCACGATTTCCAGTTGCTGTGCAGCCGCTCGGTGTCGCGTTGGAAGCGGTGGTGCCAGTGGCTGTGCAGCTGGATGGGCAGGATTGAGGCGTCATGCGTCCAATGCTCAAACAGCGCGCGGTCTTTTTCCAGCAGGGATTTCAGCGCGGCGGGTTTGTAGGATTGGCGGCGCGAGAACAGGATCATGTGGTGGGCGCGGGCCACCGTGTTGATGCTGTCAACCTGCACGAAACCGATGCGGTGAATGAGGTCGGCGAGGGCTTGGCCTGTGGCTGGCCCCGTGGGGGCCTCGGCCAAAGCATGACGATGCAGGAACAGGCGGCGGGCGGCGGGGTTTGTCAAAAGCGGCAGCATGTCGCAGGGGTAGCAGGCCAAACGGAGAGGTCAACAGCGACGTTTTTTATCCTCTGCGCGGCAGGCCGTAACATAGTGACATATTGGCGTGAAAATTGTGACCAAATCGGTCGATTTAACAGGTTGATCGCAGCGCGGGCAGGCCCCAATTTAGGCCATATCCCCAAGGAGTTCTGGATGACGCATGACACGCCGCTGATCGCGATTATTGCCATTGGTCTGTCGATGGCCTTCGTGCTGGGTCTTGTGGCGCATCGGTTTCGATTGCCGTTGATTGCGGGGTATCTGATGGCGGGGGTGATCATCGGGCCGTTCACGCCGGGGTTTGTCGCGGATCAGGAACTGGCGAATGAACTGGCTGAGATCGGGGTGATCTTGCTGATGTTCGGGGTCGGGCTGCATTTCTCGCTGAAGGATTTGCTGGCAGTGAAAGCAGCGGCGGTGCCGGGGGCTTTGGGGCAAATCTCGGTGGCAACACTGGCGGGCGTGGGTCTGGCTTGGGGTCTGGGCTGGGGCATCGGCGCGGGGGTGATCTTTGGGCTGTCGCTGTCGGTGGCCTCGACCGTGGTGCTGCTGCGGGCGTTGCAAAGCCGGGGGATTTTGAAGGATGAGACCGGCAAGCTGGCGGTGGGCTGGCTGATCGTCGAAGATCTGGTGATGGTGGTGGTGCTGGTGTTGATCCCACCTTTGGCCGGGGTGATGGGTGGCGTCACGGTGCCGATGGAGGGGGAGGCGGCTGAGGTCGCCAGCTGGGGCTTTGGTCCCTTGGGCGCGACGCTGCTTTTGACCGGGGTGAAGGTTGCGGGCTTTATCGGCTTGATGCTGATCGTCGGCGCGCGGGTGATCCCGATGGTGCTGCATTACTCAATGCACACCGGGCAGCGCGAGTTGTTCCGGCTGGGCGTGCTGGCGATTGCCTTGGGTGCGGCTTACGGATCAGCGGTGTTCTTTGGCGTGAGCTTCGCGCTGGGGGCGTTTTTCGCAGGCATGGTGATGGCAAGCTCGACGTTGTCGACGCAGGCGATGAAGGATACCCTGCCTTTGCGCGACGCCTTCG
The DNA here is from genome assembly GCA_964387655.1 of uncultured Cypionkella sp. Classification (GTDB taxonomy): domain Bacteria; phylum Pseudomonadota; class Alphaproteobacteria; order Rhodobacterales; family Rhodobacteraceae; genus Cypionkella. The sequence goes on from CAYLYV010000013.1 coordinate 9,080, forward strand.
CGGTGCTGTTCTTCGTCTCGGTGGGCATGCTGTTCAATCCGTCAGTGATCTGGACCCAGCCGTTGGCGCTGGTCGGCACGGTGGTGATCGTGCTGGGGATCAAATCCATCGCGGCGTATGGGCTGATGCGATGGTTTGGCCATGACCGTTCGGCGGCTTTCGTGCTGGCGGCAGCGCTGGCGCAGGTGGGGGAGTTTTCGTTCATCCTTGTCGGCATGGGGGTGCAGCTGGAGATTGTTCCCGTGGGCGCGCGCGATCTGGTGGTGGCGGCGGCGCTGGGCTCTATTCTGCTGAACCCTCTGCTGTTCCATCTGGCGGATCGCCATGCGCCTAAACCGACTCCTGAGGCGGTTTAGGCGACGGGAACGCCGCTTGTCCGACTCTGCGCGTGGGTCTAGGCTTTGTCCTGAGGCCCCGGAGGAGGGTCGGTTCAGGGAGAAATTTCATGGCATCTGTTTCCATTCATCCATCGGTTGACGGTGGCGTGAAGCCCGGCAAAGCGGGGTTTGCGGGCGGCACTTTGACCTGTCATTGCAAGAGCGATCCGGTGGTGGTCGAGATCGGCTCGGATTGTTTGCACAACCATGTTTGCGGCTGCACCAAATGCTGGAAGCCTGCGGGGGCGACGTTTTCGATGGTGTCGGTGGTGTCATCCGACAACGTCAAGGTCACCAAGAACGCGGATAAGCTGGCGGTGGTGGATGACGCGGCGCTGATCCAGCGCCATGCCTGCAAAGGCTGCGGTGTGCATATGTATGGCCCCGTGACGCGGGCCAATCACCCCTTCACCGGGTTGTCATTCATCCATACCGAATTGTCGGGCACCGAGGGCTTTGCCGCCCCGACCTTCGCAGCCTTCGTGTCTTCGGTAATTGAAGGCGGCACCGACCCGTCGAAAATGGACGGCATCCGGGCGCGGTTGAATGAATTGGGGCTGCCGCCTTATGATGCGCTCTCGCCGGGGCTGATGGATTATATCGCGACGTTTACCGCCAAGGCGAATGGGGTGTTGAAGTAAAACAACCCCCTGCGCAGGCGTGATCCTGCGCAGGGGTTTTGTTCTCATGGGGCTTTTACGCCGGCTTCCGCATCGTAAGCCGGCGCACCACGACGTAGAACGACGGCACCATGAAGATGCCCAGCACGGTGGCCGACAGCATCCCGCCCAGCACGCCGATGCCGATGGCGTTCTGCGCACCCGCCCCGGCCCCGGTGGCAATGGCCAAGGGCAGCACGCCGAGAATAAACGCCAGCGAGGTCATCAGGATCGGCCTGAGCCTTGTACGAGCGGCCTCAAGCGCGGCTTGCACTGGGCTGCGGCCATGGGTTTCCAACTCTCGGGCGAATTCGATGATCAGGATGGCGTTTTTCGCCGCCAGACCGATGGTCGTCAGCAAACCGACCTTGAAATACACATCGTTCGATTGCCCAAACAGCCACGCCGCGACCAGTGCGCCCAAGATGCCCACCGGCACCGCCAGCATCACCGAAAACGGGATCGCCCAGCTTTCATAAAGCGCGGCCAAGCATAGGAACACCACCAGCGCCGACAAAGCGTATAGGTAGGGCGCTTGGTTGCCGGATTGGCGCTCTTGATAGGACAGATCGGTCCATGCCACGCCATAGCCGCCGGGCATGGCCGCCACCAGTTCCTCCATCGCATCCATCGCGTCGCCCGATGAGGTGCCGGGGGCTTCCGCACCGCTGATCGAGACCGCGGGCAGCGCGTCAATCCGCGCCAAGCTGGGGGCGACCGGGGCCCATTCGGTTTTCGAGAACGCCGAGAACGGCACCATTTCGCCCGCGTTGTTGCGGGCAAACCATGCCAGAACATCTTCGGGCTGCATCCGCGAGGCGGCGGCACCCTGAACGATCACCGGGCGCAGGGCGGTGCCAAGCTGGAAGTCATTGACCTCATCGCCCGCGAAAACGATGGAGAGCATCGCGTTCACCTCGGTCAAAGACACCCCCAAAGCGGCGGCTTTTTCCTGATCAATCACCAGTTTAAGCGCCGCTTCATCCTCGGACGCGCCGCTGCGCAGGTTGATCACGCGGCCACTGGCCTGCGCCTGTTTGATCAGATCAGCGGCGGCGGCGAACAAAGCGTCGTTGCCCGCGCCGGATTGATCGACCAGATACATCGAAAATCCCGCTGAGTTGCCAAGGCCTTGGATCGCGGGCGGCTGCATGAACTGCACGGTGCCCGCACGCAGGGATTTGAACTTGGCATTGGCGCGGGCGGCGACGGCAGAGGCCGACAGATCGGCGCTGCCGCGTTGGTCAAACTCGCGCAGTTTCACAAACACCATGGCCTGATTTTGCCCCGAGCCGCTAAAGCCAAAGCCCATCGCGACAAAGGTGGATTCCACCGCCTTGGTTTCCTCGGTGTTCAGATAAGCCTCCACCTGCGCCACCACATCCAGGGTGGAGGCGGTGGTGGAGCCTTGCGACAGCGAAATCCGGGTCATCAGCACGCCCTGATCCTCGGCGGGCAGGAACGAGCCATTGATCCGGCTGTAGATCGCCCAGACGCCACCGCTGACAAGCGCCAGCACCAAAATCATGGCGAAGGGCCATTTCAGGATGCGGCCGAGCAGGTTGGCATAGCCGCGGGTGGCCGCGCCAAAGCCGGTGTTGAAGATACGGGCGGGGGTGCTGAACCAGCCCGCCTCATTGGGTTTGTGCGGCTTGAGCATGGTGGCGCACATCGCGGGTGTCAGGATCAGCGCGACGGCAGCCGAGAGCAGCATGGCCGAGATGATGGTGACGGAAAACTGTCGATAAATCACCCCGGTCGAGCCCGACGAGAACGCCATCGGCAGGAACACCGCTGACAGCACCAGCGCAATGCCGATCAAAGCCCCGGTGATCTGGGTCATGCTTTTCTCGGTGGCCTCAACCGGGGGCAGGCCTTCTTCGGCGATCACCCTTTCGACGTTTTCGACCACGACGATGGCGTCATCGACCAGAAGACCGATGGCCAGCACCATGGCGAACATGGTCAGCGTGTTGATCGAATAGCCGAGCACGCCGAGGATGGCGAAGGTGCCGAGCAGCACGATCGGCACCGCTATGATCGGGATCAGCGTGGCGCGCCAGTTTTGCAGGAACACAAGGATGACGAGGAACACCAGACCGATGGCTTCGAGCAGCGTGTGTTCGACCTTTTCGATGGAGAGTTCAACAAAGGGCGAGGTGTCATAGGCATAGGCGATCTCGACACCTTCGGGCAAAGCGGCTTGCAGCCCGCTGAGGGTGTCGCGCACGGCGGCGGCGGTATCGACCGCATTGGCGCCGCTGGCAAGGTTGACGCCAAAGCCCGAGGCATTGGCGCCATTGAAGCGGGAATCGCCGCCGTAGGTGGCTTTTCCGATCTCTACCGTTGCCACATCGCCCAAGCGCACGGTGTTGCCTGCGGCGGTGGTGGTCAGGCGGATTTGCTCGAACTGCTCTACCGTGGTCAACTGACTTTGCGCGGTGATGGTGGCGGTGAATTGCTGGCCGCGCGTCACAGGTTGCGCGCCGAGCGAGCCGATGGAAACCGTGGTGTTCTGCGCCTGCACGGCGTTGACCACATCGGCGGGGGTCATCATGAATTCGGCCAGCTTCATCGGATCGAGCCAGATCCGCATCGCATAGCCCGAGCCGAACGAGTTAATGCTGCCCACGCCATCGGTGCGCAGAACCGCGCCTTCGACGGTTGAAGACATGATATCGCCCAGTTGCACCGTGCTGTAGCTGCCATCCTTTGACACCAGTGCTCCGACCAGCAGGATCGACGACGACGAGCGGCTGACGTTGACGCCGGAATCCTGCACCGCATCGGGCAGGCGGCGGGTGATCTGGTCGACCTTGGCCTGCACATTGGTTTGGGCATCATCAGGATCAACCGAATCGTCAAAGGTCAGCGTCAGGGTGGCGCGACCTGTAGACGACGAACCGACGGTATAGAGCAGCCCCTCCAGCCCGGTCAGACCGTCTTCGATGGTCTCGGTGACCGAGGTTTGCACCGCCTCAGCCGTGGCCCCGGCATAGCTGGCGGAAACCCGTATCGTGGTGGGGGCGATGTCGGGGTATTGCGAGACGGGCAGTTGCAGCAGCGAATAGGCCCCGGCCAGCATCACAACAATCGCCAGAACCCAGGCGAAGACCGGGCGGTGGATGAAAAAACGCGCCATGTCTTAGTTATTCCCGGTTGGGGCTGTGGGGGCAGGTTTGGTGGCATCAGGTGCGGCTTCGGCAGCGGTGTCATGCACCACGCCATCGGCATCAATGGTGACGGGCACCGGCTTGATTTCTGCCCCATCGCGCAGGTTGGTCAGGCCATCGACGATCACCAGATCGCCGTCCTCAATGCCGCCGGTGATGATCCAGGCATTGTCTTGGCTGCCCGAACTGGTCAGCGCCACCTTTTTCGCCACGCCATCCTTGGCAACAAACACCGTCAATGTGCCGTCCGAATTGCGGCCCGTGGCGCGTTGTGGCACCAGTTTGGCGCTGGTGGTGCCAAGCGTCAGCTTCACGCGCAGGAATTGCCCCGGCAGGATGATGCGCTTGGGGTTGTCGAACTGCACGCGCAGATCGAAGGTGCCGGTGGTGGCGGAAACCACATTGCCCAGCACCACCACGGTGCCTTGGCCGTCATAGGTCTCGCCATTCTCCAGCACCAGTGCCACGCCGACCTTGGTGCCCAGCTTCAGGCTGCCATCGTCGATCTGCGCGCGGATGCGCAGCATTCCGGCGCTGGAATCGCTGACATCAATATAGATCGGGTCAAGCCGAGTGACGGTGGCCAAAGCATCGGTTTGGTTTGCGGTGACGAGGGCACCGATGGATACCGTGGCAATGCCCGCGATACCCATGATCGGGCTGCGCACAATGGTGCGATCCAGATCAAGTTGGGCGACATCCAGATTGGCCTTAGCAGCGGCAGCGCTGGCCACAGCCGAGGCCGCAGCCGCTTCGGCGGTTTGCAGATCGGCTTTGCTGACCGCGTTGCCTTGCAGGGTTTTGTAGCGATCCACCGTGGCGCGGGTGGTGTTCACTTGCACCTCTGCCCCGGCGAGTGCTGCCTGAGCCGAGGCGAAAGCGGCGGTGTAGCTGGCGTCCTCGATTTTGAACATCGGATCGCCGGGGTTCAGCTTGTCGCCTGCGGTGTAGAGGATTTCTTCGACCAGACCACTGACGCGGGCGCGAATCTCTCCCGTCTCAAAGGCGACGGCCCGGCCCGGCAGGGTGCGGATATAGGGCACTTCCACGGTTTGCACGGTGACGGTGCCCACACTGGTCGGCCCCTGCGGCGCCCCACCCGGCGGGGTTTGCGCTGTGGCCTGCACCGCTGCAAACATGTAGGAAATCAGCGACAAGCGGCACAGGGCGCGCGGGATGCTTTGGCGGGCCGAGAAGGGGAGCATAGGGTATCCGTCTGTTGACTGTCCACGGGGGCGGTGCACCAATCTGGTTGGTTTGGCACCATAGCTTGTGCCCAAGATAAAGCTTTTACGCCCAAGGCCTAGCTTTCCGTCGTGGATTTCGCAAAAGACTGGTGACTCGGCAAAACCTTGGAAATCAAAAGGCCGGGCGTAGGGCCCGGCCTTTTGCGTTGTGTCATGCCGAGATCAGCGCGCGAGGATGGCCTCGACGATGCGATCAGCCGCTTCTTCTGCAGTGAGGTCTGTGGTGTTGACCACGATTTCCGCCGCTTCCGGGGCCTCATAGGGGCTGTCGATGCCGGTGAAGTTCTTCAACTGACCCGAGCGGGCTTTCTTGTAGAGCCCTTTCACATCGCGGCTTTCGGCGACTTCAAGCGGCGTGTCGACGAACACTTCGATGAACTCGCCCGCCGCCATCAGATCGCGCACCATCCGGCGTTCGGACCGGAACGGCGAGATGAAGGCGGTCAGCACGATCAGGCCCGCATCGGTCATCAGCTTGGCCACTTCGCCGACGCGGCGGATGTTTTCCACCCGGTCGGCATCGGTGAAGCCCAGATCGCGGTTCAGCCCGTGCCGGACGTTGTCGCCATCCAGCAGGAAGGTGTGCTTGCCCAAAGCGTGCAGCTTTTTCTCCACCAGATTGGCGATGGTGGATTTGCCCGATCCCGAAAGCCCGGTGAACCAGACCACGGCGGCCTTCTGGGTTTTCTGCGCGGCATGGGCGTCGCGGTCCACATCAATGGCCTGCCAGTGGATATTCTGGCTGCGGCGCAAAGCGAAATGGATCATCCCCGCTGCGACGGTGGCATTGGTCATCCGGTCGATCAGGATGAAACCGCCCAGATCGGGGTTGGTCGCATAAGCCTCAAACGGGATCGCGCGGTCAATCGACAGGTTGCAGACGCCGATCGCGTTCAGGCCGAGGGTGCGGGAGGCGAGATGTTCGAGGGTGTTGATATTCACCTCATATTTCGGCTCTGTCACCGTCGCCGTCACGGTCTGGGTGCCGATTTTCAACAGATACGGACGCCCCGGCAGCATGGCGTGTTCGTCCATCCAGACCAACGTCGCTTCAAACTGATCGGCCACTTCACACGGTTCATCCGCCTTCACGATCACGTCGCCGCGCGAGCAATCGACTTCATCGTTGAAGGTGATCGTCACCGACTGGCCCGCAATCGCCTGATCCAACTCACCGTCATAGGTGACGATGGATTTGACGGTGGTGGTCTTGCCCGAAGGCAGCACGCGGATCGCATCGCCGGGCTTCACAACCCCCGCGCCGATCTGGCCCGCAAAGCCGCGGAAATCGAGGTTCGGGCGGTTGACCCATTGCACCGGCATCCGGAACGGCACATCCAGCATCCGCGCGTCATTGACGGGCGCGGTTTCCAGATGCTCCATCAGCGTCTGGCCGGTGTACCACGGCATCTGGGTGGAGCGGGTGATCATATTCTCGCCCTTCAGCCCGGAAATCGGGATCGGCAGGAACGCCTCCATCCCGATCTGCTGGGCGAAGTGGCTGTAATCCTTGACGATTTCGTAGAAACGTTCCTGGCTGTAGCCGACAAGATCCATCTTGTTGACGGCCAGCACGACGTTCTTGATGCCCAGCAGTTTGACCAGATAAGAGTGCCGCCGGGTCTGCGTCAAAACACCTTGGCGCGCGTCAATCAGGATCACGGCGAGGTCGGCGGTCGAAGCCCCCGTCACCATGTTGCGGGTGTATTGCTCATGGCCGGGGGTATCGGCGACGATGAATTTGCGCTTGTCGGTGGCGAAGAAACGGTAGGCCACGTCGATGGTGATGCCCTGCTCGCGCTCTGCCGCCAGACCATCCACCAGCAAGGCAAAGTCGATCTCTTGGCCCTGGGTGCCAGAGGCTTTGCTGTCGCGTTCCAGCGACGCAAGCTGGTCTTCAAAGATCATCTTGCTGTCATAGAGCAAGCGCCCAATCAGCGTCGATTTGCCATCATCGACCGAGCCGCAGGTGATGAAGCGCAGCATGGTCTTGTGCTGATGCTTCACCAGATAAGCGTCGATGTCGTCGGCAATCAACTGGTCGGTGACGTAGATGGGGTCCAGTGCGGCGTCCATTTAGAAATACCCCTCTTGTTTCTTCTTCTCCATCGAGGCGGCTTGATCATGGTCAATCGCGCGGCCCTGACGTTCGGATGTGGTGGTCAGCAGCATTTCTTGGATGACTTCCGGCAAAGTTTTCGCCTCGGATTCCACAGCACCCGTCAGCGGGTAGCAGCCCAAAGTGCGGAAGCGCACCGATTTCAGTTCCGGCACTTCGCCGGGGGCCAGCGGCATCCGGTCGTCATCGACCATGATCAGCAACCCGTTACGCTCCACCACCGGACGCTTTTCGCTGAAATACAAAGGCACGATCTCGATGCCTTCCAGATGAATGTATTGCCAGATGTCCAACTCGGTCCAGTTCGAGATCGGGAAAGCCCGGATGCTTTCGCCCTTGGATTTGCGGGTGTTATAGAGCTTCCACAGCTCGGGCCGCTGGTTTTTCGGATCCCAGCGGTGGTTGGCCGAGCGGAACGAGAACACGCGTTCTTTCGCCCGCGACTTTTCCTCATCCCGGCGCGCGCCGCCGAAGGCCACGTCGAAGTTATACTTGGTCAGCGCCTGCTTCAGCCCTTCGGTCTTCCACATATCGGTGTGCAAAGACCCGTGATCAAACGGGTTGATGCCTTTTTCCACCGCTTCGGGGTTGTGGTAAACGATCAAATCCATCCCGGCATCTTTGGCGGCACGTTCGCGCAGGTCATACATGGCGCGGAATTTCCACGTGGTGTCGACATGCAGCAACGGGAACGGCGGCGGTGCCGGGTAGAAGGCTTTCTTCGCCAGATGCAGCATGGTGGCCGAGTCTTTGCCGACCGAATACAGCATCACCGGGTTTTCCGCATTGGCCACCACTTCGCGCATGATGTGGATGCTTTCGGCCTCAAGGCGCTGCAAATGCGTCAGCGTGCTGGCACTGAGGCCCTTTGCGGCGCCAGTTACGGCGGGGGTGCTGGTGGTCATCATCGGCTTCCTTCAAGATGGGCTGGTGCTATGTGGCAATTTTCGCCCGTCCGCGCCAGCGGGGGCAGTGCCAAAGCGTCATAAAATCCAAGAATGTTGGCCCGGATAGCACCGGGCCGGGCAAGTGCGGGTGCAAAGTCGGGACGCGGCGGTTGATTTGGTTCCAGCATTGCGGCGAAAGCTGGAATTCCCTTCTTTTCTGCCATGGGCTGTGCAGAAAGGCCCGCAAATTTCTGCGGGGGGCAAGCTGGCTTACTCATCTGCCGTCACCAAAACTCATCGTCCTCGCCGGGCTGGTCGGAAATGCACGAAAAACCCGGCCCCAAGGGGCAGGCTTCGTCGCCGTGGTATCTATCGGCCCTGCGCGGGGCGTCAAGATATCTTTGGCAAAGCTCGGAAACTTGGTCGGAGGCTGTGGCGCAGGGCCGCCGGCTACAACGTGCAGGCACAGCCCGATCCATCGCCGTAAAAGTCGGGCGTGAACGCGAGGTTTGGCGCTAAACCAAGCCCCCGCAGCTTAGGGCTCAGGCCAGATATTTCGCGAAATGCGCCGAGGTCCGCTGTTGCGCCAGTTTCGCCGCTGTCGCGTCATACGAGGCGCGGGCGTCGCAGTTGAAACCGTGGCCGGCGTCATAGATGTAGATCGGCACATCGGGGCGGGCGGCGGCAAAGGCTTGCACCTTGTCCACGGGAATGTGGTCATCCTGCGCGCCGAAATGCAGGATGGTCGGGCAGTTCGGTTGCAAATCGGTCAACCCAAGCACGCCGCCGCCATAATAGCCAACCGCTGCCGATAGCCCCGGCAGTTGCGCCGCCGCCGACCATGCCAAAGTGCCACCCCAGCAGAACCCGACCACGCCGACCTTGCCCGCCTCTGCCGCAAACTTGATCGCGGCAGCGATGTCCAACAGGGCAGGGCCGCTGGCCACACGCGCGATCATCGCATAGGCGCGCGGCATCTCTGCGGGGCTATAGCCGGATTGAAACCCCGGCTCGGCGCGGTCAAACAGCGCGGGGGCCACGGCGAGATAGCCCTCTGCCGCATAACGATCTGCGACGCTGCGGATATGGGCGTTGACGCCGAAAATCTCTTGCACCACCACGAGGCCGCCCTTGGGTGTGCCCACAGGTCGCGCCACATAGGCATCGCAGACAAAGCCATCCGAAGCCGTCAGTCGAATATCTTCGCCCATTCTAAGCCCCGCCGTACAGCCGCCGCGCCTCGCGGAACGACATCAGCTTTTGCAGTTTTTCATCCCACAAATGCAGTTTCACCGACCTGAAGCTTTCCCAAATCGTCAAACGCTGGGCTTGGGCGAGATCGGCGTTGTCGCGCAACACCTCGGGCAGACGGTAAAACGGGATGCGGCTGTAGAGGTGATGCACATGATGGATGCCGATATTGGCGGTGAACCAGCGCAGGGGTTGCGGCAGGACGTAATGCGACGAGCCTTCCAACGCCGCCTCATGCAACTGCCAGTCTTCGGTCTTTGACCAATGGGTTTCTTCAAACTGGTGCTGGACATAGAACAGCCAGACCCCGATCGTCGCCGCAATCACCGAGGTCGGCAGATAGATCAGCAGCAGTGGCATCCAACCGCCCAGCCAGATCATCAACCCGACGCCGATGGCGATCACCGCATTGGTGCCCATGGCGCTGGTCCAATAGCGCCAGCCTTTGTTCATCAGCCCAAACGGTAGGCGATTTTGCAGGATGAACAGATAGCTTGGCCCCAACACGAACAAAACCAATGGGTTGCGGTAGAGCCGATACAGAAACCGCCCCATCGGGCTGCGGGCGCGGTATTCTTCCACCGTCAGCGTCAGCACATCGCCAATGCCGCGCTGATCGAGGTTGCCGTGGTGGGAGTGATGGATCGAATGGGTACGCCGCCACACGTCATAAGGCGTCAGCGTCAGCACGCCCAAACACCGCCCCACCCAATCCTGCGCAGTCCGGCTGGCGAAATATGAGGCATGGCCGCAATCATGCTGGATCACGAAGATCCGCACCAGAAACACCCCGTTCAGCACGGCGATCACGAAGGCCAGCCAATAGCTGATCTCTAACGACACCCAGGCCAGCCCCCACAGCATCACGAACGGCACCAAAGTGGCGGCCAGTTCAAACACCGAGCGGATGGTGGACGGTTCGCGATATTTCGCCAGAACCAGCACCCATTCCTTCGCGGAGCGGTGCGTCACCGGGGCCTGTTCGGCCAGATTAGTCTCTGTCATCAAAAGCGCCCCAACGCTCGCCCGGTTCGCCACCGGAAGGCCGCAGCGCCTGCAAAGCGCCTTGTGTTGATTGGGTCCGGCGATGATGCCAGACCGTCGTTGCTGTTTCGTTAACGGTTGCCGCATAATGACGCCAGCGCGCCCCGCTGTGAAGCGTTAACTTGTGGCAAGGTTCCATTGTGTTGACACAATCGGCGGAATTCGGCGGGCTGCGACGATTTCACTCAGCAGCCGTTGCTTTCGGCGCGGTCTTCAGCGCCGACTTGCGTTGCTTTTCGGTGGCGGATTTCAACTGGCCGCAGGCCGCCATGATATCCTCGCCGCGCGGCGTGCGGATCGGGGTGGAGAAACCGGCGTTGTGCAGAATGTCGGCAAAGGCATGAATCCGGTTGCCGGAAGACCGCTTATACGGCGCCCCCGGCCATTCGTTGAACGGGATCAGGTTGACCTTGGCCGGGATGCCGCGCAGCAGTTCGATCAGGCGATAGGCGTCTTCTTTGCTGTCGTTCACATGATCCAGCATGACATATTCAAAGGTGATCCGCTCGGAATTGGTCAGGTTCGGATAGTCGCGCAGCGCCTCCAGCAGCGTCGCGATGTTCCATTTCTTGTTGATCGGCACCAGCACGTCGCGCACTGCGTCGGTTGTCGCGTGGAAGGACACCGCCAGCAGGCAGCCGATTTCATTGGCGGTGCGGGCGATTTCCGGCACCACGCCGCTGGTGGACAGCGTGATGCGGCGGCGGCCCAAGGCGATGCCTTCGCCGTCCATCACCACTTTCATCCCATCGCGGACGTTCTCAAAATTATACAACGGCTCGCCCATGCCCATCAGCACGATATTGCTGACCAGCCGCGTTTCAACGTTCCGGTCGCCCGGATTCGGCCATTCGCCCAGATCATCCCGCGCCAGCATCACTTGGCCGACAATCTCCGCCGCCGTCAGGTTGCGCACCAGCTTTTGCGTGCCGGTGTGGCAGAAGGTGCAGGTCAGGGTGCAGCCGACTTGGCTGGAGATGCACAGAGTGCCGCGGTCGGTTTCGGGGATATAGACCACCTCCACCTCATGCCCGCCGGCGATGCGCACCAGATATTTGCGGGTGCCGTCGGTCGAGACCTGTTTGGTGACGACCTCTGGCACCTCGACCACGAAATGTTCCGCCAGCAGCGCGCGATAGTCCTTGGCCAGATTGGTCATGCGGTCAAAGTCGCGCACGCCCCAGAAGTAGATCCATTGCCAGATCTGGCCCAGCCGCATTTTCACGGCCTTTTCAGGCGTACCAGCCGCGATCAGTGCCGCGCGCATCTGATCCCGCGTCATGCCGACCAGATTGACCTTACCGCCCTCGGGCGCTTTGCGCGGCAGGGTCAGCACGTCTTGCGTGATCGGGGCGAGGGGGAGCGCGGCTGCAAGAGTCGGGGCGGTCATTGCGAAGTCCTTGGGCTTTGAAGCAGCTGATATAGGGGATTCGCGGGCAAAACAAAACCACGCAATGTAACTTAGATCAGCTGCGCCAAAATCACTTACGCCAAGGTCGCTGCCAGTTGCGCGTCCAGCACCAGAATTTGCCGCACGGCCTCCGCCGCCTCAGCGCCCTTCTTGACGAAATGCGCGGTGTAATAGGCGATCAGCGTGTCGACCGGCTGGAAGTTATGCGGCGTCAGCGACACCGAAAAGCACGGAACGCCAGTCTCTAACCCGACATTCATCAGCCCGGTGACGACTGCGCCCGCCACGAAATCATGCCGGTATATCCCGCCATCGACCACCAAAGCCGCCGCGACAATCGCATCATAGCGCCCGGTCTGCGCCAATTTCTTCGCCACCAACGGCATCTCAAACGCGCCGGGCACGTCGAACGCGTCAATCTTGGCCCCCGGCAACAGGGTTTCCGCCGCCGCGACAAAGCCGTCATGCGCTTGGTCGACGATCTCGGCGTGCCAACGGGCTTTGATGAAGGCGATGCGGGCGGGTTTCAGGCTTTCGGTCATTCTGGCAGATTCCATGCAAGAGAGCAGATGTGCCCCGTTGCATAGCTTTCACGCGCAACGGGGGCAATGCTGCATAGACCTGCACTATCGCGCAGTCCGCTAGATGATTTGGCACCATTTGGATGTCGTTTCCGACCTGCTTGCGCTAACTCCATCGCTTAGCGATTGCTGTCGATCCACCGCGACAGCAACTGACGGTCGCGAAAACACTCATCCGGCACCGCGCGGCGCTTGATGCGGGCGATTTTCTCGGCAAAGGCCACCTGTTTCGACGTGGGCCGCCCATCAGTATCCAGCGGCCGCATCTTGGCCTGCGCGTCAATCCAGGCGCTCAGGCTACGGCGATCGAGCTGCACCTCCCACGGCAGATTGACGCCGTTGCGCTGCGCCAAAGACCGCGCGTAAGACAGCTGCCGTTCGGTCGCAGCGATGGCAAATGTGGTGTCTTCCATAGCATCACCTCGGCTTGGTTCTGGACTCTGGATATAGAACATATGGAGAACAAAATCAACCAGGCTCACGCAAATGAGAACACACCACCCCAAATGCAAACAACCGAGGCTGGACGGCCCCGGTTGCAAATTGATTTAAATGGCGTTGATCAGATCAGTTGGCACATTGCTTGGCCGCTTCGTCCATCGCCGCGGTAAAGCCGCGCAGGCTGAAGCTGTCTTTGGTCTGCGTGCCCTTGGCCGAACGTGCGGTCAGCACCGCCGTGGTGCCCTTTTTCAGCGCCGCCAAGATCGTCGCATCATCTTCGGTCGTTCCCGGCCAAGCCCATTCGCCATCCGAGAACAGATCAAACGTGGTGCCATCGACATCCAGCTTCACCGTCGAACCCGGCGCAAACGGATAGCCGCCCGAGAACGAGGTCTCGCCCTTCACGCCGGGGCGGAAGGTGACGAACAGCAGAATATCGCCGCGCCGCACCGAGACAGGCTTGCCGTCTTTGGTGTTCACGGTTTCCTTCGGGCTGGACACGCCCCAGCATTCGGTGGGGTTCTTGTCGGCAAAAACACTCCAATCGGTCATGGTGGCGACGCGATTGGTCGATTCTTGCGCCATTGCCGCAGGGGCCAGCGCCGCAAACCCTGTCATGGAAATCATCGCCACGCCTGCCGCGCGCGTCATCCAGCTTGTCATTTTTAGTCAGCCTCCAAGCCGCTTTGCCTCTGCCCGCCCTACTGCCGCTTCAGGTGCGGTTTTTCGGTGGCGCGGTGCATTTTCACTCGATATGCCTTCATAACCGAAAAACCGGGGTCCGTGAAAGCCCCGCTTGTCCAAAACGGGCAGAAAATCGCGCATAAGTGACGGGGGATGGCATGGCAGCGGCAGAAATGGTGGAACTTTGGCGGGGCGGGTTGCTGGAAAGCACCCATCGCGGCCATGCAGTGATCTGCGATGAGGCGGGTGAAGTGGTGCAGGCTTGGGGCGATCCGGGCCGGGTGATCTTTCCGCGCTCGTCCTGCAAGATGCTGCAAGCGTTGCCTTTATTGGAATCCGGTGCTGCGGAAGCGGCGGGTTTAAGCGACGCCCATATCGCTCTGTCCTGTGCCAGCCATCAGGGCGCGGCCTTGCATGTCAACATGGCCAGCCGCTGGTTGGCCGATCTGGGGCTGGGCGAGCCTGACCTGCGCTGCGGCGCGCATGAGCCCTATGATCGGGCTGAGCGCGACCGCTTGATCTTGACGGATCGGGCCCCCTGCCAGCTGCACAACAACTGTTCTGGCAAACATTCGGGGTTTCTGACCACCACCAAGCATCTGAAAGCCGGGCCGGAGTATGTCGAGCTTGACCACCCGTTGCAAAAGGCGATCAAGGCCGCGACCGAGGAGGTGACGGGGGAAACCAGCGCAGGCTACGGCATCGACGGCTGCTCGGCGCCGAATTTCGCGATGTCTGTCGCGGGCTTGGCGCGCGGCATGGCGAAATTCGCAGCAGCCTCTGACACCGGCTCGGTGCGAGACCGCGCCATGCATCGCTTGACCCGTTCGATGGCGGCACACCCGGAATTGGTCGCGGGCGAGGGCCGGGCTTGCACCGAGTTGATGCGGGCGATGGGCGGGCGTGTGGCGATCAAGACCGGGGCGGAAGCGGTGTTTGTCGCGATCATCCCTGAGAAGAAGTTAGGCATTGCGCTGAAAATCGAGGATGGCAATTCCCGCGCCTCGGAAGCCGCTTTGGTGGCGATCCTGGCGCAGTTGGGGGTGCTGGATGCTGCCCATCCAATGGCGCAAAAGCGGCTGCCCGCGCCACAGACCAACTGTCGCGGTCTGACGGTGGGCGAATTGCGGCTGGCGTCCGGGTTTCTGTAATCTCGGCCATCCCCAAAGGGAAAAGGCCCCCACCTTGCGGTAGAGGCCTTCAGTGCGACAGCGCCGGTGAAGCAAGCTGGGCGGGGGCAAAGACCTGCTCCACCGGTTTCGGTGCACTGTAGCCCGTTCTTTTTGCCGCTTGAACACGGCGGCAATACGCAAGCCACGCGGCCATTTACCGGCATTGTGGCGGCAAAATCGGGGCGTGAGTTCCCAAGATGGAAAGGTGTTTTCGCGCGGGGGTTGAGTGGAGGTGAATTTGCAGGGGTTGATTTGCGGCACACCTCGGGTAAACTTTCGCCATGACGGTGCAAACGCCGACCCCCTTTCCCAGCCCCGAGCCCCTGCCGGATCAGGTCACTTTTGATCGCCACGAGCTTGGCGCGATTTTACGGCTTTATGGTCAGATGGTCGCGGCGGGGGAATGGCGCGACTATGGCTTGTCCTTCTTGCGCGAGGTGGCGGTGTTTTCAGTGTTCCGCCGCACCGCCGAATTTCCGCTGTATCGCATCGAAAAGCGCCCGAAACTGCGGGCCAAGCAAGGAATGTATGCGGTGCTCGGCATGGACGGCTTCATCCTGCGCCGGGGCCATGATCTGGCAGGCGTGCTGCGGGTGTTGGAGCAGAAATTGATTCGGCCGGTGGAGTGAGCAACGGCCCCGATTTTCCGCGCAAAAATCGTGGAATAAGGATTGCTGTTGTTACGCAGTTGGCGAACCGCCGGGGCCAGCCCCCGCCTATTGGTTTCTTGAACCAATGGCAAAACCCACAGGCACCCGGGATACTTGAGCAGAGAGGATGACCTAGAGTCTACGTCTGTGACTGACCGGAGCACCCTCGGCTGCAAGCACCCGCGCGATGCAAGAGTCTATTCCCTCATAAGCCACTGACATCGTGTGCCCATTGGCATGGATCAGCCGCGCGGCATCAACCACCAGCGCGACATGGCCTTTCCAGAACAAAAGATCACCCCGCCGCAGCGCCTCGCCCTCCGCCACCTCATACCCCAGACTTTGCTGTAAATCGGAATCCCCCGGTGCCGCAATGCCGCAAGCGAGCAAAGCGGTTTGCGCGAGGCCCGAGCAATCAATCCCGGCGCGGCTATTCCCACCCCAGAGGTAAGGCACCCCGAGGAAACCTTCGGCCACGCTGATCGGGTCTTTATGATGCTGCCCCAGCGGCAGCAGATGCGGCGTCGGGATGAAGCCTTGGCTGGTTTCGGTGAACTTCGCCCCTTGGGCGATCACTGCCACCTGCGCCCCCATGCTCAGAGCCGCGATCTCGGGCGATTGCACACGGGGTTCGGGATAGAGATGCGTGCCGGGGGTGGCGACCCAATGCGTCGGTTTCGCGCCTTCGCCCAAGGCCTGCTCGGCCAGCCAGCCGCAATAGCCATCTTTGGCCGCAAAGCCAAAGGCATAGCCGTCTTGATGGTCGATCACCGTGAAGCTCTCGCCCAGCAGAACTTGGCGTTCCCGCGCGCCACCGGGGCTTCGCAGCAGGTCCGCCAATGGCATCGCGATCCGGCGTTTCTCGCCTTCGGTAAAGTGGGGGGCGTCGATCTGCCCCTTCAGCGAGACATGGGCGACGCGGGCGGTGGCGGGGGTCAGGCGACGGTCCATCTTACACCCCCAACATGGCGGGCAGACCCGCAAGAATAGCCCGCGCGCCTTGTCCGACGCCGCCTTTCGGACGGGCGGGCGCATCGGCGGGCGTGTGGCCGTAGATATCAAAATGCATATAGTGCGGATGCTCGGCAAAGCGCCGCAGGAACAGCGCCGCCGTCACCGATCCCGCAAACCCCCAGCCCGGCGCGTTGTCCAGATCGGCGATGCCGGGTTCGATGATAGGCTCATAAGGCGTGTGGAACGGCAGCCGCCAGACCGGATCGAAGGCCGCTTCAGCGCCATTCTCCAACGCCTGCGCCATCGCCGCATCATCGGTATAATAGGGCGCGAGATCCGGCCCCAACGCCGTGCGTGCAGCCCCCGTCAGCGTCGCCATCGAGATCAGCACATCGGTCGGCGTTTCCGTCGCCAGCGCCAAAGCATCGCCCAGCACCAGACGGCCCTCGGCATCGGTGTCATTCACCTCCACCGTCAACCCTTTGCGCGAGGTCAGAATATCCTTCGGCTTCAACGCATTGCCCGCGATCACATTCTCCACCGCCGCCACGATCACCCGCAACCTTATCGGCAACCCCAACTGCATGATCATCTGCGCCAGCCCCATCACCGTCGCCGCCCCGCCCATATCCTTCTTCATCAGCAACATGCCCGAGGTCTTGATGTTCAGCCCGCCAGTGTCAAAACACACGCCCTTGCCGACCAGAGTCAAACTTGGCCCCGCAGACCCCCAATGCATTTCCAACAGCCGCGGCTCGCGCGGCGAGGCCCGCCCGACCGCATGGATCATCGGGAAGTTCTGCTCCAACAACGCCTCGCCCTTCACCACCTTGGCCCGCGCGCCAAACCGCCCCGCCAAGGCGACAAACGCCGCCTGCAACTCCTCCGGCCCCATATCCTGCGCCGGGGTGTTGATCAGATCACGCGTCAGATACTCCCCCGCCGCCATCGCCAGCAGCCGCGCACCGTCGCAGCCTTCTGGCAGCATCAATGTAGCAGGTTCCCCCGCCTTCGCCTTGCGATAGCGATCAAAGCGATACTGCGCCAGCAGCCAGCCCAAAGCCGCCTCGTCGCGTTGCGCTTGCGTCAGATCGCCCACCAGATGCCACGCACCCGCAGGCAGCCCCACGGCCTTCGCCAAAGCAAACCGCTGCCGCGCGCGGGTCTTCGCCGTGCCAAAGCCGATCACCGCAGCCGCCACCCCCGAAGCCCCCGGGATCAACCGCAGATCACCCAAGGCCGCCTCAAACCCGGCCTCCGTCAGCCAAGCCCGCACCGCCGCATCCTGCCCGGCCAGAAACGCAGGCAAATCCTCCGCCCCGACCACATACAACGGGCGCGACACAGCGGCAGTATCAGCAAAAGCGGGGACCATCAGCGCATCCTTCCAAATCTGCGCAAACCCTACCGCTTCCATCCGCCGCCGCAAGCCCCGGCCAAAACCTCAAAATCAAACCTCAAAACGGCGTCTGATCCAACTGCTCCAACAGCGTCTTGTCCGAGGCCAAAGACCGTTCGGCGATCCGCAGCAACCGCGCCCAGACGGCAGCAAAGGCCGTGGTATCCGCCCGCTCCAGACAGGCGCGCAAATCCCCCGCCACCACCCCCAAAGACACCATCCCGAGATTCTCGGCCATCCGCTGCAACCGCCTGAGCTGCCGGATCAGATCGCCCATCTCATGCGCGCGCACCTGCGACGCCAGCCCCGCCATCGTCAGCGCCAACTCACCCAAAGCCCGCGCCACCACCTGTTCCGCCCCCGCGGTGCCCAAATTTCGATAAATTGTCGCAATCGGTTCGGCATCCTGCCGCACCCGCTCCTTTGGCTGCAAAGCCACCACATTTTTCATCACGCCCTCCAACACACCCAAGGCCACCCTGCGCCCTCGTGCTGAAGAAATCGTTGCTGCGGCCGAAAGAAACCTCTCGAATTTTCTGCAATTGCAGCATAATGACGGGGCGAGAGCCAAGCCGAGAAGGATCACCATGAGCCACATTCGCGCGCTGCCAAACTATCTGGTGCAACGGTTTCAGGGCTGGAAAGCCACGACATATCAAGACAATAAGGCGTGGTATCGCAGGCTTGCCGCCAGTGGCCAACACCCGCGCGCCATGGTAATTTCCTGCTGCGACAGCCGGGTGCATGTGACCTCGATCTTCGGCGCGGATGAGGGCGAATTCTTCATCCACCGCAATATCGCGGGCCTCGTGCCGCCGCATAACCCCGATGGCGAGTACCACGGCACCTCGGCCACCATCGAATATGCGGTGCAGTCGCTGGGGGTCGCCCATATCGTCGTGCTGGGCCATTCCAACTGCGGTGGCGTCAAGGGTTGCCTTGATATGTGCTCCGGCCATGCTCCGGAACTCTTGGAGAAAACCAGCTTCGTCGGCCGCTGGATGGACATCCTGCGCCCCGGCTATCAGCGCATTTCAGGTCTGCCTGCCGAATTGCAACAACCGGCTTTGGAGCGCGAGGCGGTGCTGGTTTCCCTCGAAAACCTGATGACCTTCCCCTTCGTCAAAGAAGCCGTCGAGGACGACCGCCTGACTCTGCACGGGTTGTGGACGGATACCGGTGAGGGCGAGTTGCAGCAGTTCGATCCGGTTAAGGGGGGGTTTGTGGCGGTTTAAAAGGAGCTGCACCTCTTGGACCTGAGCGTTCAAGAGCTGCCCTGTCAGATCACCCCGCATCCGCAGATCAGCGGCGGCCGCTTTGTGGATCACCCGGAGTGCGGCGCAGCCTTATTCCCGAAAACGGCCGCTCAGGCGGTGCAGAAAACCCGCGTTGTTCTGACCGCAAGCGGGCAAATCTGTCTCCCAATATTGAGGCGATGCCGATATACTCGGCTGGAGCGGCTGGGGGGAGGATCCAGATGGGCGGTGTGAGCGAACGTGCGGTTGCGGATCACTATGGCGACGACGGGTTAAGAACGCGGATTTTCGAGGCTATCTCGCAATCGGGGCTGGATTTGCACAGCCTGCGCCCGGTCGATCTGGCGCCGGTTGACGAATTCCACATGGGTGGGCGCGCGGCGACGACAGACATTGTCGCGGCGGCGGGGCTTTCCGCCAGTGACCGGGTTCTGGACATCGGCTGCGGTCTGGGCGGTCTGGTGCGCTATCTGGCCGGTGAAATCGGCTGCCGCGTGACGGGGCTCGACCTGACCCCGGAATATGTGGACCTCGCCAGAGAGTTCACCGCCCTTACCGCGCTGTCGGACAAGGCGGATTTTGTGCTTGGCAGCGCGCTGGCGCTGCCCTTCGACGACGCCACATTTTCCGCCGCTCTCACCTTTCATGTCGGCATGAACATCGCTGACCGCGCGACGAAGTATCGCGAAGCTTTCCGGGTGTTGCAGCCGGGCGGCAAGCTGGTGATCTACGATGTCTTGAAAGGACCCGAACCGGGGATGCGGTTTCCGGTGCCATGGGCCGATACGCAGGACACGAGCCATCTTGTCTCTGCGGACGAGCTGCACCGCCTGTTGTCCGCCGCCGGTTTCACCATTCTGGTCGAGCAAGATCGAACGCCCGCGGTGCTGAAACATCACCGCGCCAAGGTGGCGGAGATGTCGGTCGGAACCCCTCCGCCGCCGCTCGGGCTGCATTTGTTGCAGGGGCGCACCGCAAAGGAGAAATCGCAAAACATGATCGCGATGGCCGAGGCCGGGCAGATCGCGCTGGGGCTTTTCATCGCGCAGAAAGGCCGGTGAGCAAGCCTTCGGGCTGTGCGCTGCTGATCGCTTGCCGCACGCAACGTGCCAAGAGATGGGTGCGGCGTGTGGCGCAAATGGCCGAAGTGTTAACAAAACCTTAAATCAGTGACGCCAACACACTGATATAAAACAACAAATAAAGGTCCCGAGTTGGGACCCTCCCGAAATCAACCCCTCCGACCCTCCCAGTCATCCATCGCCGCCACGGCCTCCTCCGCCGTTTCAACAAACTGAAACAGCTTCAAATCCGCAGCCGAGATCACCCCCGCTTCGGCCAGCATGTCCCAGTCAATCAACCGCTCCCAAAAGCTGCGGCCAAACAGCAGGAACGGGATCGGTTTCATCCGGCCGGTTTGAATCAAGGTCAGGCTTTCAAACATCTCATCCAGCGTGCCAAACCCGCCCGGAAACACACAAATCGCCCGCGCCCGCATCAAGAAGTGCATCTTTCGGATCGCGAAGTAATGGAAGTTGAAGGACAGATCCGGGGTCACATATTGGTTCGGGGCTTGCTCGTGTGGCAGCACGATGTTCAGGCCGATGGATTGGCCGCCTGCATCGTCGGCGCCGCGGTTGCCCGCCTCCATCACCCCCGGCCCGCCGCCGGTGCAGATCACGTTTTCATGGCCGTAGGTTTGCAGGCTGCGTTCCGTGATCAGGCGGGCGAAGCTGCGGGCTTCGGTGTAGTATTTGGTGAGCTCGGCCAGCATCGGGGTTTTTGCGGTGGCTTTGTTTTCCGGGTCGGGGATGCGGGCGCCGCCGAACAGGACGACGGTGGATGTGATGCCCTGCTCGTCCAGGATCAGCTGGGGTTTCAGGAGTTCGAGCTGGAGGCGGACGGGGCGGAGGTCTTCTCGGGTCAGGAAATCCTGGTCCGCGAAGGCGAGCTTGTAGGCGGGGGAGCGGGTTTGCGGGGTGTCGGGCAGGCGGTTGGTGGCGGCCACGTCTTGAACGGAGTCTCGGAACGGGTGGGGGCGGGTTTCTTCGGTCATCGGGTGGCCTTGATTGGGGCGTGTAGAGGGTAGGGGTAGCGGGTTTTGTGGGGGTTTGGAAGGGCGCGGATTTTGCCTGTCCACGCGTGGACAAAAATAAATTTGTTTGAAATCAATAGGATTTTCTTGAAATTAAGGCGACGTTAAGTTTTGCGATATTGCGTTTGCCCCCGCAAGGGTAGGTCTGAGATGCCGTTGGACAAGGCTGCGCCAGCGGCATCTGAAACGGAGCGTAGTGTCTACAGCAGGCGCACCGCCATGCCGCCATCGACAGCCAATGCCGACCCGGTGACAAAGCTGGCGCGGTCTGACAGCAGGAACAGCGCGGCTTGGGCGATCTCGGTCGGGGTGGCCATGCGCTTCATCGGGTGCAGGTTGGCGATGAACTCATGGCTGGCGGGGTCGTCGCCTGCGAGGGCCGTCTTGGTGCCACCGGGGAGGATGGCGTTGATGCGGATGCCTTCCGCCGCGTGGTCAGCCGCCAAGGATTGCACGAGGCCGATCAGCCCGGCTTTCGAGGCGGCATAGGCGGCCATGCCGGGCAATCCGCCGTTGCTGAAGCCGACGAAAGAGCCAGTGAACACCAGCGATCCGCCGCCGCGTTTGAGCAGCGCAGGGAGTTGGGCTTTGGCGCAGAAGAAGGCGCTGCTGAGGTTGGTAGCGAGGACGTTGTGCCAGTTTTGCGCGCTCATCACGGGTACGGGGACCATATCGCCAACGGTCCCGGCGTTGTTGAATGCGCCGTCGAGGCCACCGAAATGGCGCTCGGCGAGGTCTACCAGCGCTGTGGCATAGGTCTCTTCCGTGACATCGCCTGCAAGGCAGATGGCTTTGCCGCCGCTTTCGGTGATCTGATCTGCGATGCGCTGCAATTCGGGGTGGCGGCGCGCGCCGAGCACCAGTTGCGCGCCTTGGGCGGCGAACAGCAGGGCGGCGGCGGCCCCGATGCCACTGCTTGCGCCCGTGATCAGGATGGTTTTGTTTTTGAGGTCCATAGTCATGCCTTTCTGTTTTGCATGACAGGGACTTAGGCGGTGGAGGCTTCACGCGGCGACCCGTTTCCTGCGGTTGTGGCAAGAGGAATTGGCAATGCGCAGGAAACGGGTGGGGCGTTGATTGGGCGGGAGCAGGCGTCGGGCTGTAGCGCCGACGATCACTCAGCGAGGCTGCGATAGCCGCCGTTCCAGTAGATCAACGCACCTGCGCCTTGGGTGGTGCGGATGGCTTGGACGCGGCCGATCAGGATGGAATGGGTGCCGCGGTCGATCATTTCCTCGACGCTGCAATCGAAGGCGGTGGGCGCGCCTTTGAGCAGGCGTGCGCCGGTGACGGCGGTTTCCCATTCGGCCCCGTCATAGCGGGCAGCACCTTTGGTGCCGCCGAAGCCGGAGAAGCGTTCTGCGACGGCCTGATGGGATGCGCCAAGGCTGGACCAGCCGAATGTACCGGTTTCTTTCAGCACGGGCCAGCTGGAGGAGCTGCGGTTGACGCAGGCGAGCAGCAGCGGCGGTTCGGCGGACAGCGAGATCGCGGAAGTGACGATCAGGCCGGTGGCGGCTTCGGCCTGCCCGGTGGTGATGACGCTACAATTGCCGACGAAGGCGCGCATGGCGTCGCGGAAGTGCTTGGGGGTGGGCTCGGACATTCAGCACTCGCGGGTTGGGCGGCATCGCCCCAAGGGGCGATGCCGAAAGGGGTCTGCGCCAGCCGTCAGCGGATGCCCGCCTCTTGCAGTTTTGGCAGCACGGTATCGCGGAAATAGGGGAATTCCTTGACATAATCCACAAAGGAAAGCGTGGTCCCGGCAAATCCGGTGGCGTGCAGTTTCAGGATGCCTTCGGCCACATCATCGGGCGTGCCAACCAGAGGGAAGCCGCCGTGGCCCATCGCGAACAGGTGTTTGATTTGTGCCAGAAGGTCATGCGGGAAGCTTTGGGCATGGGCGAATTGCAGGTTCACCAGATTATCCACCGCGGCGGTGTCGGTATTGGCGACAGCGGTGTGCTGCAGGAAGGCCTCGGCCTCATCCCGCGAGGGGCGGCAGATCACATGGCTGAAGGTCAGCACGTCGATCTTGCGGCCTTTGGCCTTGGCTTGGGTTTTCAGGTCGGCGATTTCACCGACTGAGCGTGAGAGGTCAATCGCCGGGGTGAACAGGAAATCGGCGTTGTCGGTGGCAAAATCGCGCCCCTGTGCCGAGCCTGCGGCGTTGATGATTGGCACCGCGCCACGGGTTGGCGCGGGATCGCCTTTGATGGCTTTGGCTTTGAAATAGGTGCCGTTCCAGTCGAAATGTTGTTTCGAGGCCCAGAGTTTGCGCACCAGATCGAACCATTCCTGCGCGTAGGCGTAGCGGGTTTCGTGATCATCCGCCAAGGTCAGACCCAAAGCTTCGTATTCGGGTTTGTTCCAGCCCGCGACGATGTTGAGGCCCGCCCGGCCGTGGCCGATCTGGTCGATGGTGGCGATTTGTTTGGCGACCACCGCCGGGTGGTTGGCGGCGGTGTGGATAGTGGCAAAAACGGCGATATTCTTGGTGGCGGCCAGCAGGCCCGCCGCCCAGGTCATGGTTTCCAAGACATTGCCGTGAAAGTCAGTTTCGCCGCCGTAGCCGATCCAACGCGCGATGGGCAGCATGAAGTCGATGCCCGCGTCATCCAGCATTTTGGCAAGGGTGAGGTTGTTGTCCCAGGAATTGTCCCACCTCTCGGCGATTTTGGTGGGGGTCATGCCGGAGGAACAGTTGGTGGAAAACGTGCCCAAGCGAAAGCGATCGCCCGAGAGCATCGGGTTGGCGGTCATGGTGGACTCCCTGTCAGGATGATTTTAGGTTATATTTTATGATTGAAAGTCTATCGTAAATTCACATTGCGTCAATGGGTTTGACGGATGAGGATGTGGGGGCAGTGAGGGGCGGGTGATGGCGGAAAAAAAGGTTCAAACTCAAAATGATACCGGTGTGCAGGGCGCTGGGCAGGCGCTGGATTACCGCTGGCATCTGGCGGAAACGGCGGGTGAGGTTGAGGTGACCGAGCTGGAATTCGCGCTGATGCGGGCGTTTGAGGGATTCGGGCGCTGGCAGTCGGAATGTCTGGCTGGGGTGTGCGAGATGCCAGCCTCGGGGCCGGAGAACGCGCTTTTGCACATCATTCGGATGCATGATCGCCCGAAAAGCATCAAGGATCTGGCGCGGATGACCAACCGGGATGATGTGCCGAACATCCAGTATTCGCTGCGCAAGTTGATCGGTGGGGGGCTTGTGGTGCGCAAGGGCGCGGGGCGGTCGGGGGTGAGCTATGAGGTGACGGTGGAGGGGCGGCGGGTGACGGATGAATATGGCGCGCTGCGGCGGCGGTTGTTGCTGGCGGAACTGGGGAACCTGCCGGGGTTCTCAACCCGGCTGGCCGAGGCCGCGCGGGTGTTGAACGTGCTGACCGGGATTTATGAGGAGGTCGCTAGGGTGGCGGCGACGCATCGGCGGGCTTAGAGCGTGCGGGCCTAGATCGGGGCGAGGCGGTGGAAGCTGCTTTGGGCGTAGATCAGGGCTGGGCCTGCGCCGTGAGTCAGGCTGGTGATCTGGCCGATGAAGATGCTGTGCGATCCGGCTTGCAGGGTTTCGCTGACGGTGCAGGCGAAGGTCAGGGCGGCGTCTTGCAGGATGGGGATGCCGTTTGGGTCGTCGTGCCAATTGCCGGTGGTGAATTTATCGGCTCCGCTCACACCGCCCACGCCTGCAAACTGCAGGGCGAGCGGGCCGCCGTCGCCGGGCAGCAGGTTGACGTTGAAGCGGCCCGTTTCGGCGACGGCGGCGCAGGTGCCGGTTTGGCGGTTGAGGCAGACCAAGAGGCTGGGCGGATCGGCGGTGACGGAGCAGACGGCGGTGGCGGTGATGCCGCGGCGGGTCTCGGGGCCGGGGCCTGCGCGGGCGGTGACGATGGTGACGGCACCGGGAAAGCGGGCCATCGCGGCGCGGAAGGATGGGGTGTCGATCACGCTCATCTCAGGCGGCTTTCAACTGAGCCAGATAGTTGGCGGCGGCGTCGGGATCCGCGAACCACGGGAAGAAATCGCGTGGGTCGTCAAAGCCGTTGGCCATGCGGGAAGCGAGTTCGGGCAGAGCTTGGGCATTGCCCATGATGTCGAGCACGAAGGGCGGCGGCGGTTGCAGCAGCATGTTGGTCCAGCCGACCACCCATTGCGCATAATCCCAGAACTGATCGAAGGTGGCCTGCATCCAAGCGGCATCAAACGGGCGGTCGCCGTGGTTCAGGATGCGGTTCAGGTAGATCGCGGCGGCTTTGGCGGCGTTGTTGGAGCCTTGGCCGGTGATCGGGTCGTTCAGGCAGACCGCATCACCGAGGCCCAGAACTTTGCGACCCGAGGGCAGGGTGGCAACCGGGTGGCGGACGGTGGGGGCGAAGCGGCCTGACAGGATGCCGTTGTCGTCAGTCAGCTGGCAGTTTTTCGAGCGGTCGTATTCCCACGGCAGGAAGGTTTTCAGGATGTTCAGCGAAGTTTTCAGATGCTGCGCCGGGGTCTTCACATCGGCCCAGCAATCCATCGGACCGCCGGGAATGCCTTCCATCACCATAATCTCACAGGGGCCGGTGGTGGTCAGCGCTGGGAACACGAAATACTCGCCGACGCCGGGGATCAGGTTGAATTCGACCGCTGAGTAGGGCTGCCGGGGCGTCATGCCTGTGACATAGGTCAGGGCGAGGGCGCGCATGGGTCTGTCGAAGGGCGATTTTTCAACGTCGCGGGTGAACAGCCGCCCGACATCGCCCTTGCCCGAGGCGATGATCACCAGATCGTCTTGGCGGGCGTAGGTTTCAATCTCGGCAATGCCTGCGTCAGCGATCACCATTTGACCCCCGAGACGGCTGAATTCGGCCATCCAGCGCGGGATTTTCACCCGTTGATCGACGGAATAGGCGTTCTGATCCAGCCGCGCGGCCCAGTCGATCAGCTTGGTGCCAGAGCCATCGGGGTTTGGCACGATGAAGTTGATGCCTTGCACTGGCGGGCAATCGGCGGACCAGAAATCAATGCCAAGGTCACGTTCATGCTGCACGGCGTTGGAGAACATGCATTGGCTGGAAAGGACTTTGCCACTGGCCACATCCTCTGCGGTGCGGTTTTGCACGACACGGACCTGATGGCCCGCCTTCAGCAAGCCGATGCCCAGTTGAAGCCCGGATTGGCCGCCGCCGATGATGGTGAATTTACGCATGTCTCGCCCCTTTGAATTGGTGTTCGGTTGCCGCTTTGGCGGTTAGTCCATCAGCTTCGGGATCGCTGGCACGGCCTGCTCTGGCCCCATTGCGGTATAGCCGCCATCGACGCAAATATCGGTGCCGGTGATGAAGCTGGCCTCGTCCGAGCAGAGAAACAGCACGGCGCTGGCTACTTCTTCGGGATCGGCGACGCGGCCCAGCAGGTGAAATGGGGCTGCGACGGCATCGGTTTTGGCGCGGTTGCCGTGGGTGAGTTGATCCATGATATTGCTCCAGGTCCAACCCGGCGACACCGCGTTGACGCGGATGCCCTGCGGGGCGAGATCCATCGCCTGACTGCGGGTCAGTTGCAGGATGGCGGCTTTTGACACCGGGTAAACCCAGCGCCCGGTCTGCGCCACGCGCGAGGAAATCGAGCCGAAATTGACGATGGCCCCCTTGTTTGCGGCGAGGTCGGCTTGGGCTGCCTGCATCAGCATCACCGAGCCGATGATGTTGATATCCAAGGCGGTCAGCCAATCGGCGCGGGTCGTCGCAAGCCCGTTGTCGAGATAGGAACAGGCGACGTTGACCAGAAAATCAATCCGGCCAAATTTGGTTTTGGTGGCCGCGACCAAGGCCGCGATCTGGGCATCGTCGCGCAGATCGCAGGGCTGGAAGGCCACACCTTCGGATTCGGGGGCGGGGGCGATGTCGGCCACCATCACCCGCACATCGGCGGCGCGAAAGGCTGCCACTACGGCTTGACCGATTTTGGTGCTGCCGCCCGGCACAATCGCCACTTTGCCTGCTAGACCGCGCATGACTTCTCTCCCTGTTGATCGGGTCAGCTTTGATCCGTGCTGCGCGGGGCGCTATCCGGCAAACGGGGCGACTATCCGCAAAACGAAAAAATCGTCACGAGATTACAGGAATCTGCTGATGGGGCGGCAAAGCATGGTAGGCTTTGGCCTTGTTCCGTTGAGAATGAGGCCGATGCCGCAGGATGCCGCCCCGCTGGAAGGTCATGCGCTGTTTCACACGCAGGATCTTGACGAAGCCCGCGCGCGGGTGGCGGCGGTGTTTTGTCCGCATCGGTTGGACCGGATCGGCAAGGGCGTGATGGATGCCCGCCAGCACCATTTGCCCGGCGAGCGGCTGAGCCTGAATTACATTCAATATGGGGCGAAAACGCTGATCGCGCCGGGCGAGTTGGAGCGGTTTTATCTGGTGCAGATCCCGCTGTCGGGCGGGGCGATGATTTCGCATGGGGCGGAGCGGTATTATTCCTCGCCCGAGGTGGCGGCGGTGCTGAACCCGCATTTGCCCACCACGATGATCTGGGCGGAAGGCACGCGGCAGGTGCTGATCCAGATCGACCGGCAGGCGATGCAGGATCATCTGTCGGCGCAGTTGGGCGCACCGGCTTTGCGACCGTTGACGTTTTCGGGCGGGTTTGATCTGCGCAGCGGCGCGGGGGCGGCCCTGCGGCGGATGGTGTTGTTTCTGGTGGCGGAGGCGGATGCGGGACGATCCCCGATCGGGGCGGGGCTGATGGGGCGGGCGGTGGAGGCGTCATTGCTGTCGGGGCTGCTGGAGGCGCATCGCCATGATCACGCGGCGCATCTGGGGCGGCGGCGGGCAGCGCCCCGGCCCCGGCATTTGCGACTGGCAGAGGGCTATATCGCGGCGCATCTGGATCAACCGCTGACGGTGGAGGCGATTGCGGCAGAGGCCGGGATCAGCCCGCGCGCGTTGCAACTGGCGTTTCGGCAGCATCGCGGGACGACTCCGTTGGGGTTCTGGCGCGATCAGCGGCTGGGCTGCGCCCATGCCGATCTGGTGGCGGG
Source organism: uncultured Cypionkella sp. (assembly GCA_964387655.1). Taxonomy (GTDB): domain Bacteria; phylum Pseudomonadota; class Alphaproteobacteria; order Rhodobacterales; family Rhodobacteraceae; genus Cypionkella. Next base: position 37,507 of record CAYLYV010000013.1, read on the forward strand.
GGCGGGGTCGGTGACAGAGGTGGCGTTGCGCTGGGGGTTTGCGCATTTCGGGCGGTTTGCCGAGATGTATCGGGCGCGGTTTGGGCTTTGCCCGCGCGATACGTTGCGGGCGGCGCGGGGCGCGGGGTATCAGGATTAGCGGTGATGGGCGGTTGCAAAACTGTCATGCCGGTGTCGTCTGTGTGTCATGGGCGCAGGGCATGGCTGGGGCTGATTTTCATCGACCAAGGATGCCCCCGATGCGTTTTCCGATCTCTGGCCTGACCTCTGCTCTGGCGATTTGCGCGGCTTTGCCTGCGTTGGCCGAGCCGAATTTCAACCGCATTGCCAGCTTTGCCACGCCGTTGAACATGGCGGCGGGGGAAGATTTGGCGCGGGCGACGAGTGCCGAGATCATTTCGGCCTCGGAAGATGGCATGACCTTGGTGTATACCGACAGCCCGCTGGGGGTGATTGGCTTGATCGACATCACCGATCCGGCAGCGCCGAAGCCTTTGGGCAATATCGCGATGGGCGGCGAGCCGACCACGGCAAAGATCATCGGCGGGACGGCGTTTGCAGCGGTGAACACGTCGCAGGATTATGTGAATACCTCGGGCAAGCTGGTCAGCGTCGATCTGGCGAGCAAGGCTGTGGTGGCGGAGTGCGCATTGGGCGGGCGGCCGGATTCGGTGGCGGCGGCGCAGGATGGCTCTTTCCTCGCGATTGCGATCGAGAATGAGCGTGATGAGGATGTGAATGATGGCGCGCTGCCGCAGATGCCGGCTGGGTTTGTGGTGAAGCTGCCGGTCAAGGATGGCGTGGCCGATTGCGCCGGGTTGCAGAAGATTGAAGTGACCGGGCTTGCGGGCGTGGCGGGGGATGACCCGGAGCCGGAGTTTCTGGACATCAACGCGGCGGGTGAGATTGTTCTGACCATGCAGGAGAACAATGAGATCGTGCTGATCGGTGCGGATGGCAAGGTTTCGGGGCATTTCAGCGCCGGGGCGGTGGATCTGGACGGTATTGATACCAAGCGCGACGGCAAGTTGAATTTCACGGCCAAGCGTGAGGGTGCCTTGCGTGAGCCGGATGGGGTGAAATGGATCGATGCCGATCACTTCGCGGTGGCGAATGAGGGCGACTATAAGGGCGGTTCGCGCAGCTGGACGATTTTCAATCGCGATGGCTCGGTTGTGTATGAGAGCGGTGCGTCGCTGGAGCGGGCGATTGCCGAGATCGGGCATTACCCGGAACATCGAAGCAAGACCAAGGGCGTCGAGTTGGAATCGGTTGAGATCGCGACCTTTGGCGAGACGCCGATGGCGTTTGTGGCGTCGGAGCGGACCTCGGTGATCGGGGTGTATGATCTGACGGACCCGAAGGCTCCGGTGCTGAAACAACTGCTGCCGTCGGGCGTTTCGCCTGAGGGCATGGTGGCCATTCCGCAGCGCAATCTGCTAGTGTCGGCGAATGAGGTCGATCTGCGCGAGGATGGTTTGGCCCCGGCGCATGTGATGATTTATCAACTGGCGGAAGGGCCTGCGGCCTATCCGATGATCACCTCGGCGGGCAGTGAAAATCTGATCGGCTGGGGCGCGCTTTCGGGTTTGACGGCTGATCCGAAAGAGGCGGGCAAGCTTTATGCGGTGTCGGACAGCGTGTATGCGGCGGCCCCGACCATTTTCAGCATTGATGCCACGCAGACCCCGGCGAAAATCACCTCGGCTATGCTGGTGACGCGCGGCGGCGATGCGGCGCAGAAGCTGGATCTGGAAGGCATTGCGGCGGATGGCGCGGGCGGCTTCTGGCTGGCTTCGGAAGGCCGCAGCGACCGTCTGGTGCCGCATGCGATTTACCATGTTGATGCTGAAGGCGCGATTGATCAGGAGATTGGTTTGCCCGAGGCTTTGCTGGCCAATGAGACTCGCTATGGTTTTGAAGGCATCACAATGGTCGGGGATACGCTGTGGATGGCGGTGCAGCGGGAGTGGAAGGACGATCCGAAAGGCGTGGTCAAGCTGCTGGCCTACAACACCAAGGAAGAAAGCTGGGGTGCGGTGCATTACCCGCTGGATGCGCCTGCCGAGGGCGCTTGGATGGGTCTGTCGGAAATCACCGTGAAGGGCGATTGGGCCTATATCATCGAGCGGGATAACCAGATCGCTGACAAGGCCGCGACCAAGAAGCTGTATCGGGTGGCGGTGAGCGCATTGGTTCCGGCGGAACTGGGCGGCACGCTTCCGGTGGTGACGAAGGAACTGGTGCGCGATTTGCTGCCCGATCTGGGCGTGCTGAAGGGCTATGTGGTCGACAAGGTTGAAGGCTTTGCGATTGATGCGGCTGGCACCGGCTGGGTGGTCACCGACAATGACGGCGTTGACGATAGCTCGGGCGAGACGCTGTTCTGGTCGATTGGCGAAGTGAAGTAAGCTGGGGCATCTTGCCTGCTGGGTTGGTCAGCAGGCAAGATCGCCGAAACTCCGCGCCGCTGCCTCAAGGTCTGAGGTGGCGGCGTTTGGCTTTCCAGCTTTGCGGTGAATTTGAATGGTGACGGGGTGCCGCCGTTGAACCAGCGGTGGGTTGCACCCACCCTACGCTGCCTGATGCGATTGCATGGCAAGGCCAGCATCGGTATAGGGCTGCAAAGCTTTGAGGAGATTGCCATGAGCTATGCCGCGTTGGAGACTGCGATTGAGGCTGCCTGGGAGGCGCGGGATACGATCTCGACCAGCACCAAGGGCGAGACGCGGGATGCGATTGAAGCGACGTTGAGCGCGCTGGACAGCGGCGCTTTGCGGGTGGCGGAAAAGCGCGACAATGGCGATTGGCATGTCAATCAATGGGCGAAAAAGGCCGTGCTGCTGTCGTTCCGGCTGACCGATATGTCCGAGATTTCCGGCGGCAATGGCGGCTCGAACTGGTGGGACAAGGTGCCGTCGAAGTTTCAGGGCTGGACCGAGGCCGATTGGCGCAAGGCGGGGTTCCGGGCGGTGCCCGGCAGCATCGTGCGGCGTTCGGCCTATATCGCCAAGGGCGTGGTGCTGATGCCGTCGTTCGTGAACATCGGCGCTTATGTCGATGAGGGCGCGATGGTGGACGGCTGGGCCACGGTCGGCTCTTGCGCGCAGATCGGCAAGAATGTGCATCTGTCGGGCGGCGTTGGCATTGGCGGCGTGTTGGAGCCGATGCAGGCCGGGCCGACGATCATCGAGGACAACTGCTTCATCGGCGCGCGCTCGGAAGTGGTTGAGGGCTGTATTGTGCGCGAGGGCTCGGTTCTGGGCATGGGCGTGTTCATCGGTCAGTCGACCAAGATCGTCGACCGGGAAACCGGGGCGGTGATGTATGGCGAAGTGCCCGCGGGCTCGGTCGTGGTGGCGGGGTCGATGCCGTCGAAGAACGGGATCAATCTGTATTGCGCGGTGATTGTGAAAAAGGTCGATGCACAGACGCGCAGCAAGACCAGCATCAATGAGTTGCTGCGCGACTGAACCCATTTGATGCTGCGCATTGGACAAACCCGGCTTCGGCCGGGTTTTTCTTTGCGATCAGACCAAGGGCCGAAATTTCCTGTCGGAATCGGCAGACTTCGGTCCATTCCGCGATGGGGTGGCGGCGCTATGGTTGGGGCGTAGAAGAAACCCTGCCGCTGAAAGACCCCGCCAGACTGCGGCTTCATTCCCTTAGTCAAAGGACTTTCCAAATGAAAACACTTGTTGTTGCTGCTCTGCTTGCCCTGTTGGCGGTGCCGGTTGCCACCGTCCTCCCGGTGCAGGCGGCGGATGCCAAAGCCGTGATGAAACTCGACCCTATGGGTGGTTTTGACCGTCGCGGTGGTCGCTGCTTCAGTCGCGAGGGGTCGGCCTGCGGCGGCGTCTGAGCCCGCTTCGGTGCCCTCGATTTTGTCAAAGCCGCCCCGCTGTGGGCGGCTTTGCATTTCGCACCTTGCGTGCGGGGCCGTCCTTGGACACAAACCAAAAGACATGCCTCAGGAGAAACCAGATGACCGACGCAGCGAAACCGGAAAAAGTCAAACGGCCCCAGCATGTCTTTACGCTTCTGGTTCAGGTTGGCCGCAAGACGGGGGATGGCCTGCCCGACAAGGCCACCGGAGCGGGGCTGATGATCTATGCCTCTGGCGTCGACGAGGCGGAAGCGGTGCGCGAATCCGTGGCGATCCTGAAAGAAGCCGATCTGGCGGTGCTGGAGGTGGAAGGTTTGGGCACGCTGGATGAGCGTGAAAAAGCGGGTGACGAAATCGACGATGAAGAACGCGGGTTGATGCAGCGGGCCTTGGAGGAAAACTCGGTCGTGGTGGCGCAGATGACACCGTTTTTCGATTAATTTGTAAAATCAATGAATTATGTGATGATCTTGCTGCGGTTGCGGGGCGTTATTGGTAAATTTTGTGCCAACACTAAGGCGCCCGCCACATTGCAGCCGCAATTTCGTGGCTTTTTTTAAGCACTGCCACGAAATTCGGGGAGCTCGTGATGTCGTATTGCATTCTTTTGAAACGAGCCCGCCGGGTTTTATCCGGCAAACGCAGGAACAAAGCGCAGGAGGGCGGCCAGATTTCGGCGGACACCACGGACAGAGTGGAAGTCCGCAACGGCAAAGGCCTGCTGCTTTTCTATCGTCCCCGTCTGTCGGCTGTTAAAATATAGCGCCCGTTGCGGGGTGCGGAATGATCTTGGCTGACGTCGCACGGGCGGCCAGTGGCTGCGGGTTTCACACCTGGGTGGAGTATTTTTGCCAAGATGAAGCGAAGTTTTAGATAAGTTTTAGGTCGTTCAGGCCGCGCGGCGCGAGGTGCGACCGAGTAGCGTCATCAGGGTAAGCACTTCGTAGGTTTGCAGGCAGCGCAGGGGGAGTTCGGCGGGTGTATCCTGTCCGATCGCCAGAAGGCAGCCGTTGGATTCGATGAGGGCGGGGGTGCCGAGGTCTAGCGCGACCGATCCGGTGATGGCGCGGCGTTGGTCCGAAAGCGCGGTACGGCCATCGACCAAGGCACCGGCGGGCATCAGCACGGCGTCGGCGCCGAACAGATATTCCACTTCGGGGCCGGAGATTGCCAGCAGTTGATCGGCAGAGACCAGCAGGTCTTGGGTTTGGCCAAAGAACGGCGCGCGCAGCAGCACGGGGGCGAAGCTGCCACGGGCGGGCAAAGCCAGACGCTGGGCGGCGAGAAGTGGGATCGGGCCGTCTTCGGTGATCAGGATGTCGCCGGGTTTCAGATGGCCTGCGAGCACCGGGCCGAGGCTGGTTTCCACCGGGGTGCGCAGGCCGATCCACGGGGCGGTGCCAGGCGGGGCTGCGCCTTCGGTGAGGCCGAACCACAGCACCGGGCCAGAGGGGCGGTGCTTGGTGCAGAGGGTTTGCAGATCGGCGAGCGGGATTGGCAGCGGGTTGTGGCCCTCAGCGATGATCGTCACGGGTGGGTCGGTGCCGAGAAGCTCGAAGGACAGGCTCCAGTGCCGGGCGGGGGCGTTGAAGTGGAACGACAGCCGGGCGGTGCCTTTGCCTTGCGGCAAGGGGCCGGGCAGGACATGGCGGGCGACATCTTTGCCTTGGCGGTGCAGGATGACGATGCCGGTGGCCGGATCGTGGAAAATCGCGAAGGTGCGCGGCCAGCCAGCGTTGGATTGGTGATCCAGCAGCAGGCTGGCATTTTGCAAAGGCAGCGCCAGTTCCATCACGAACAGGCCTTGGTGCAGCAGGGCATCCGGGGGGGTGGGATTGAGCAGGCCACGATCCGACAGCGCGACCCAGCCTTGATGCAGGCTGTATGGCATCAGCGCATCCCCAATCGGCCCGAGGTTCTCGGGGGATTTGGCGGATTGGTCGGGGGGTGCAAGTGGCCCGCTGTCATCTTTGCCTCGGTTGCCATGGCGCTGTTGCTTCGGGGGCTCGTTGGCCCCAGCGCATGGTATTGCCGCGAGCGTAAGGCAGGATGCGGGGGTGGGGCCACTGCATTTTGCGGTAGTGGCGATGGGCAGGCCCGATGGCGGCAGTATGGTGGCTCTGCGGACACAGATTTGGCGGGCGTTGCAATGGTTTGGCCGAGGCAGTATCCCGGAGGCGCATGTTTTACCCGCAAAAAGGCGATTGTCATGGCTGCATATCTGCCGGTTGATCCGGAAAAACTGACCGCTGATCTGATCCGTTGCGCCTCGGTCACGCCGGATGAGGGCGGCGCACTGGTGCTGCTGGAAGGGGTTTTGCAGGCGGCGGGGTTTGCCTGCACACGGGTGGATCGCGGCGGGATTAGTAACCTGTATGCACGTTGGGGTGTGGCGGGGGCGAACAAGTCGTTCGGGTTTAATGGCCATACCGATGTGGTGCCCGTGGGCGATCTGGCGGCTTGGACGCAGAACCCGTTTGGCGCGGCGGTGGTGGATGGCTGGATGTATGGCCGCGGGGCGACCGACATGAAATCCGGCGTGGCGGCCTTTGCGGCGGCGGCGGTGGATTTCGTGCGGCAGACGCCGCCCGATGGCGCGGTGATTTTGGCGATCACTGGCGATGAGGAAGCCGAGGCGCTGGATGGCACGGTGGCGCTTTTGGATTGGATGGCGTTGAACGGCGAGCGGATGACGCATTGTCTGGTCGGCGAGCCGACCTGCCCGAATGAGATGGGCGAGATGATGAAGATCGGGCGGCGCGGCTCGATGACCTGTTACTTCACCGCCGTGGGGGTTCAGGGCCATTCCGCCTATCCGCACCGCGCGAAGAACCCGATGAGTGCTTTGGTGGCGCTGATGGCGCGGCTGGAGGCGGAGCCTTTGGACGCGGGCACCGCGCATTTTGATGCCTCGACGCTGGCAATCACCACGATTGATTGCGGCAACAAGGCGACGAATGTGATCCCGGCGAAAGGGTTTGCAACGGTGAACATCCGGTTCAATGACAGCCATTCGGGGGCGTCTTTGACCGCATGGTTGCAGGGCCATGCCGAGGCCGTTCAGGCGGCGACTGGCGTGGAGATTTCGCTGCGGGTGACGATCTCGGGCGAAAGTTTCCTGACGCCGCCGGGGGAGTTTTCGGCTTTGGTCGCGCGGGCGGTGCAGGCGGAAACCGGACGGGTGCCGGAGTATTCCACGTCGGGGGGGACTTCCGACGCGCGGTTTGTGAAGGATCACTGCCCGGTGGTGGAGTTCGGGCTGGTCGGCAAGACCATGCATCAGGTGGATGAGCGGGTCGAGGTGGCGCAGATCCATGCGTTGAAGGCGATCTATACGCGGATCTTGCGGGACTATTTCGCGTGACTTTGGAGATTGTCGAGACTCGGGACATCGCGCTGTGTCGCCGCTTGCGGCGGGTGGTGTTTATCGAGGAACAGGGCGTGTCGGAGGCCGATGAGGTCGATGATCTGGATGAGGTGGCGCTGCATCTGCTGGCTTTGGTCGGGGGTGAGGCGGTGGGCACCGCCCGGCTGCTGGTGCAGGGCGCGGTCGGCAAGATTGGCCGGGTTTGTGTGTTGAGCCAAGCGCGGGGGGCGGGGATTGGCGCGGCTTTGATCCAGGCGGCGGTGGCGCGGTTTCGGCGGATGGACGGGGTGACGAAAGCCAAGCTGGGCGCGCAGGTGCATGCGCTTGGGTTTTACGAGGGGTTGGGGTTTGAGGCTTTCGGCCCGGTCTATGATGATGCCGGGATTGATCACCGGGATATGGGGCTCGCGCTGTAAGGCGCGCTGATGCGGCGGGCCTTGCGGCTGCCGCATCAGTGCTAGGGCCCGCCGCAGAGGTCGGCGGTGCCATGTTTTTATGTAGCTGAACTTTTCGACCGAATTGCGGCGGGGTTATTTGCCCGCGCCTGCGGTCTCGGAGCCGTTGCGGGTCAGGTAATAGGCCAGCAGGATCGGCAGGAAAGTGGCAGCGAACACCACCATGGCCACGACATTGGTGACCGGGCGTTGGCGCGGGCGGATCAGTTCCTCCAGCATCCAGATCGGCAGGGTGGATTGTTGGCCTGCGGTGAAGGTGGTGACGATGACTTCATCGAAGCTGAGGGCGAAGGCGAGCATGCCTCCGGCCAAAAGGGCGGTGCCGAGGTTCGGCAACAGGATGTGGCGGAAGGTCTGGAAGGCGTTGGCACCGAGATCGGCTGAGGCCTCCAGGATACCACCCGACAGGCGGCGGAAGCGGGCGACGGCGTTGTTGTAGACGATGACGATGCAGAAGGTGGCGTGGCCGAGGATGATGGTCAGGGTCGAGAACGGAATGTCCATCAGACCGAACGCCGAACGCAGGCTCATGCCGGTGATCACGCCGGGCAAAGCGATGGGCAGGATGATCAGCAGGGAGATTTGCTCACGCCCGAAGAAGCGGGCTTGCGCCATCGCGGCGGAGATCAGGGTGCCGAGGATCATGGCGAGGGCGGTGGCGGCGGTGGCCACTTGCAGCGACAGGGTGAGGGCTTGCCAGATATCCGGGCGCTCCCACGCGGCGGCGAACCATTTCAGGGTCAGGCCGGGGGGCGGGAAAGCGTAGGTGCGTTCCTCGGTGGTGAAGGCGTAGAGGAAGATCAACAGGATCGGCAGGTGCAGGAACATGAGGCCACCGATGGCCGCGATTTTGAGGCTGAGGGGGGCTTGGTCAGAGCGCATCGAAGGCTCCGGCGCGTTTGGCGAGGCTGAGGTAGATCAGCATGATCACGATCGGGATGACGGCGAAGGCGGCTGCTAGGGGTGTGTTTCCGGCGGTGCCTTGCAGCTGGTAGACCGCCATGCCGATGAAATTGGCGGAATTGCCGACGATTTGCGGGATGATGTAATCGCCCATGGTCAGCGAGAAAGTGAAGATCGAACCGGCGATGATGCCTGGCAGGGCGAGGGGGACGATGACGGTGCGGAAGGTTTGCGCACGGGTCGCGCCGAGGTCTTGGCTGGCTTCCAGCATCGAGGTGGGGACTCGTTCAAGTGAGGCCTGCATCGGCAGGATCATGAACGGCAGCCAGACATAGGTGAACACCAGAAACATGCCGATATAGCTGGTCGACAGCGAGTTGCCGCCGATGCCGGGCAAAGCGAGGGCGGCGTCCAAGAGGAAGTTGGTGTGGGTTTGGGTGGCGGCCCAGGTCAGGATGCCCTCTTTCGCGAGGATCAGTTTCCAGGCGTAGACTTTGACGAGATAGGACGACCACAAGGGCAGCATGATGCCAAGGTAGAACACCGCCTTCCAGCGGCCCTTGGCATAGCGGGCGGCGTAATAAGCGATGGGGAAGGCGAGGATGACGGAACCGAGGGTGACGGCGGCGGACATCATCAGGGTGCGGATGATGATGTCGTAGTTTTGCGGACGCAGCAGTTCGCCGTAGGTTTTCAAGGTGAACTCGCGGACCACCATGCCGGAAAATTCGTCGATAGAGTAGAAGGATTGCAACAGAAGGGCGGCGAGGGAGCCGAGGTAGATCACGCCAAGCCACAGCAGCGGCGGGGTGATCAGCAGCGCCAGCAGCAGCTTGGGCTTGCGCCAGAACAGGGTGGTGAGGCGGTCGGCGAGCGACTTGGCGGGGAGGATGGCGGTCATGGCGCGACCCTCTTGGGATTGCTCTTTTTGAAATACTCCCGCCGGAGGCTTCGGCGGTTGATGGGGGAGCCTCCGGCGGGGATATTTAGAAAACAGATGAAATGCAGGCGCATCAGGCTTCATCCATGATGTGCAGGGCGTCGGGGGTGAAGCCGAGGCGGATATCTTCGCCGGGTTCGGGGAGCGGGGTGCCGATGGGCAGGATGGCGGCGATGGCTTGGCCTTGGGTGGTGAGGGCAATGCGGTGGCCGGAGCCGAGGTAGCGCAGCGAGGTCACGGTGCCTTGCAGGGCTCCGACTGGGTCGAGGTGCAGGGTCTCGGGGCGCAGGCTGGACCATTTGGCGGGGCCGCCGAGGCTTTGGGTCAGCGCGGGGGGCAGGACGTTGGAGGAGCCGACGAAATCGGCGACGAAGCGGGTTTTCGGTTGCGCATAGATTTCGGCAGGGGTGCCGATCTGCGCGATCTTGCCTTCGTTGAACACGGCAAGGCTGTCGGCCATCGAGAGGGCTTCGTGCTGGTCATGAGTGACGAAGACGAAGGTTATCCGCAAGCGTTGTTGCAATGATTTCAGCTCGTCCTGCATGGCTTCGCGCAGTTTCAGGTCGAGCGCACCAAGGGGTTCGTCGAGCAGCAGGACTTTGGGTTCGTTTACAAGTGCGCGGGCGAGGGCGACGCGTTGACGCTGGCCGCCGGACAGTTGGCCGGGTTTGCGGCTGCCGTAGGCGTCGAGGTGGACGAGGGCCAGCATTTCCTCGGCTTTGGCGTAGCGCTGGGATTTTCCAATGCCTTTGACCATCAATCCGTAGGCGACGTTATCGCGGACGTTCATATGGGGGAACAGGGCGTAGTCTTGGAACACCGTGTTGACGTTGCGCAGATGCGGCGGGGTGTTGGAGACGTTCTCGCCGAAGATGCAGATCTCGCCTGCGGTGGGGGATTCGAAGCCCGAGATCAGCCGCAGGCAGGTGGTTTTGCCCGAACCAGACGGGCCGAGCATGGCGAAGAATGCGCCCTTGGCAATGGTCAGATCGACGCCGTCGACGGCTTTGATCGGGGCAGAGGCTGGGCCGAAATGACGGGAAACGCTGCGGAATTCTACGGCTGCGGGCATGGATCAAGGGCCTTTATCCGCATCGCGCGGAGATGAGGCTTGGCAAGGGTCGCGACCCTTGCCAAGCGAGTAGGGTGGGTGCAACCCACCGCGCGGTTACCGACCGCCGATCACGCCGATGTAATCCGACACCCAGCGGTAATACGGTACGCACGCGCCTTCGCCTTGGGCGCAGTTGGCGGTGGGCGTGGTCCAGAACCGGATTTTGTCGAAGTTATCCAGACCGTTGGCGGTGCAGCCTTCCGCCGTCTGCATCCCCGATTTGTCGGTGCAAGCCGAAGGCACCACCGGGTTGCCGCCGAACCAGACCGAGAGATCCGATTGCAGGTTGGAGTTCAGCGTATGCTCCATCCATTTGTACGCGCAGTTCGGGTTGGCGGCATCGGCGGCGAGCATGGAGGTGTCGGCCCATCCGGTGGCGCCTTCTTCGGGGATGGTCGAGGCAATCGGGAGTTTCTCGGATTGCAGCAGGCCGACTTGGAACGGCCAAGAGCCGGAGGCGACCACGCCTTCGTTCTTGAAATCATCCATCTGGATATAGGCATCATGCCAATAGCGGCTGACCAAAGTGCGCTGGGTGCGCAAAAGGTCGAGGGCGGCTTTGTATTGATCCTCGTTCAACTCGTAGGGCGAGGTGATTTTCAGTTCTGGCTTGTGGAACATCAGGTATTGCGCGGCATCGGCGATGTGAATCGGGCCATCATAGGCTTGCACCCGACCTTCGTTGGATTTGCCATCGGGCAGGTCCATTTTCTCAAACACGATATTCCACGACTTCGGGGCTTCTTTGAAGACATCGGTGTTATACATCAACACGTTCGGCCCCCAGAGATAGGGGGTGCCATAGTGGACGCCATCGACGGTGAACCATTTGGCATCTTGCAGGCGGGGGTCGATTTTTGACCAAGACGGGATCAGCGCGGTGTTGATCGCTTGCACGCGTTTGCCTGCGACAAGGCGCAAGGAGGCGTCGCCGGAAGCGGTGACCAGATCGAAGCCGCCTTCGTTCATCAGGGCGACCATTTCATCCGAGGTGTTGGCGGTCTTGACGTTGACCTTGCAGCCGGACTCCGTTTCAAATTTGGTCACCCAGTCGTAGGCTTTGTCAGTCTCACCGCGCTCGATATAGCCCGGCCAAGCGACGATATTGACTTGGCCTTCCGAGGCGCCAACCTCGGTCATTTCGGCGAAGGCGGGGGTGATGGCGGTGGCGAGGCTGGCGAGAAGGGCCACGGTTGTGGTGGTTTTGCAGGTTTTGGTCATGGAAAGCTCCCTGTGATTGAGCGAAGCCGGGTTCCCGGTCATGGCATCAGGGTAGCGGGGTGAGGCTGTTTCGCAATAACAAATTTGTGAAGTGGCGAAGAATTTGATCAAGTTTACCTAATGGCAAGGCGGGCGGGTTTGCCGTTGGGTGGAGCGTTCAAAGCGGGTTGCGTTTTCTGTGGCGCAGTAGCATCCCAATTCGCGCAGTTCTTGGCGCGAATTGGGATTCACGATAATCGCAAGCCGCTCTAGCCTTTGGCCATTTCGGTGGCGAGGGCGGTGTGGTGTTGTGCGACAAGGGCTTCGTAGGCGGCCAGTTTCGCCGGGGTGAAGTGGTGTTCCTCGGCCAGCAGGTTGACGGTGCCAAGCACTTGGCCCGCGTCCACCAGCGGGATGTTGATGCAGGAGCCGAGGCCGAGTGAGGTGATCAGGGCGTGGTCGAAGAAGTATTTCGCAAATTCGGGCGTGGTGTTGGCGACGAAGGTTTTCT